>NZ_KV811052.1:0-259 GCF_001812975.1 Rothia sp. HMSC073B08
ACTATACCAGCGTTTCGTTTGCCGTGCAAATCCCTTTTCCGTGATTCACACCACAAAGTTTCTTTCCTAAACTCCTCCACCATCACCAACAGGCAACCTGAGATTCTTCTAAGCAAGAAACCAAAACACTATACAATTGAAAGTCATTCAACCGCTTCTTACTAGGAGAAACACCGAAGAAGTTCTTCGTTTTTTCCTCCTCGCCGCGGCGACTCATACAACTATACAGATGCCGAAATGGGTCTGCAACCCGAAATAG
>NZ_KV811053.1:0-5173 GCF_001812975.1 Rothia sp. HMSC073B08
TTATCCAAAAACCATACAGTGAACGCAAACAACAAACAACATCTTGAAAAGTAAGCCTTCGGCCTATTAGTACCAGTCAACTCCACGAGTCTTCAGTCCCCGCTTCCATACCCGGCCTATCAACCTCATCATCTATAAGGAGCCTCACACACCAAAGTGCCAGGAAATCTCATCTCGAAACAGGCTTCCCGCTTAGATGCTTTCAGCGGTTATCCCTCCCGAACGTAGCCAATCAGCCATGCACCTGGCGGTACAACTGACATACCAGAGGTTCGTCCGTCCCGGTCCTCTCGTACTAAGGACAGCCTTTCTCAAATTTCCAACGCGCGCAGCGGATAGGGACCGAACTGTCTCACGACGTTCTGAACCCAGCTCGCGTACCGCTTTAATGGGCGAACAGCCCAACCCTTGGGACCGACTCCAGCCCCAGGATGCGACGAGCCGACATCGAGGTGCCAAACCATGCCGTCGATATGGACTCTTGGGCAAGATCAGCCTGTTATCCCCGAGGTACCTTTTATCCGTTGAGCGACGGCCGTTCCACAACGTACCGCCGGATCACTAGTCCCGACTTTCGTCCCTGCTCGACCTGCCAGTCTCACAGTCAAGCTCCCTTGTGCACTTACACTCAACACCTGATTGCCAACCAGGCTGAGGGAACCTTTGGGCGCCTCCGTTACACTTTAGGAGGCAACCGCCCCAGTTAAACTACCCATCAGGCACTGTCCCTGAACCAGATCATGGCCCGAAGTTAGACATCCAGATTGACCAGAGTGGTATTTCAACAACGACTCCACACAAACTAGCGTCCATGCTTCACAGTCTCCCACCTATCCTACACAAGCCAAACCAAACACCAATACCAAACTATAGTAAAGGTCACGGGGTCTTTCCGTCCTGCTGCGCGAAACGAGCATCTTTACTCGTACTGCAATTTCGCCGAGTTCATGGTTGAGACAGTAGGGAAGTCGTTACTCCATTCGTGCAGGTCGGAACTTACCCGACAAGGAATTTCGCTACCTTAGGATGGTTATAGTTACCACCGCCGTTTACTGGGGCTTAAATTCTCAGCTTCGCTCCAAAGAGCTAACCAATCCTCTTAACCTTCCAGCACCGGGCAGGAGTCAGTCCGTATACATCGTCTTACGACTTCGCACGGACCTGTGTTTTTGATAAACAGTCGCTTCCCCCTGGTCTCTGCGACCCATACACGCTCCAGGCAGCAAGTGCCCATCACGCTCAAGGTCCCCCTTCTCCCGAAGTTACGGGGGCATTTTGCCGAGTTCCTTAACCATGATTCTCTCGATCGCCTTAGTATTCTCTACCTGATCACCTGTGTCGGTTTAGGGTACGGGCGGCTAAAACCTCACGCCGATGCTTTTCTCGGCAGCATAGGATCACCAAATCCCCCAAAAACGGGGTCCCATCACGTCTCAGGCACACAGCCGGCGCATTTAACAACCGACAACCCTACACGCTTAGACCACGACAACCATCGCGTGGCTTGGCTACCTTCCTGCGTCACACCTGTTAATACGTTTACCTCCAAAGATCGGGTCCCACAACCCACACAACACACAAACAAAAGCCTGCACATCATGCTTCGCATGGTTAGCATCACAATATCAGTATGGGCGGTTTTTCACCGGTACGGGAATATCAACCCGTTATCCATCGACTACGCCTGTCGGCCTCGCCTTAGGCCCCGACTAACCCAGGGCAGATTAACTTGACCCTGGAACCCTTGATCATCCGGCGGATGAGTTTCTCACTCATCTTTCGCTACTCATGCCTGCATTCTCACTCGCATAGCCTCCACCACTGGTTTACACCGCAGCTTCACTGGCTACACGACGCTCCCCTACCCAACAACCAAAAAGGTCATTGCCACAACTTCGGCGGTGTACTTGAGCCCCGCTACATTATCGGCGCAGAATCACTTGACCAGTGAGCTGTTACGCACTCTTTCAAGGATGGCTGCTTCTAAGCCAACCTCCTGGTTGTCTAAGCAACTCCACATCCTTTCCCACTTAGCACACGCTTAGGGGCCTTAGTTGGTGGTCTGGGCTGTTTCCCTCTCGACAATGAAGCTTATCCCCCACTGTCTCACTGCTACGCTCTCACTTACCGGCATTCGGAGTTTAGCTGACGTCAGTAACCCGTGAAGGCCCATCGGCCATCCAGTAGCTCTACCTCCGGCAAGAAACACGTAACGCTGCACCTAAATGCATTTCGGGGAGAACCAGCTATCACAGAGTTTGATTGGCCTTTCACCCCTATCCACAGCTCATCCCCTCCATTTTCAACTGAAGTGGGTTCGGTCCTCCACGACGTCTTACCGTCGCTTCAACCTGGCCATGGATAGATCACTCCGCTTCGGGTCTAGGTCATGCCACTCAAACGCCCTATTCAGACTCGCTTTCGCTACGGATACCCCACACGGGTTAACCTCGCGACATAACACTAACTCGCAGGCTCATTCTTCAAAAGGCACGCTGTCACCCCAAAAGGCTCCAACGGCTTGTAAGCACACGGTTTCAGGTACTATTTCACTCCCCTCCCGGGGTACTTTTCACCATTCCCTCACGGTACTGATTCACTATCGGTCATTAAGAAGTATTTAGACTTACCAGGTGGTCCTGGCAGATTCACACGAGATTCCACGAGCCCCGTGCTACTCGGGTGGCCACACCACGGACAGAACAATTTCGATTACGGGACTCTCACCCTCTACGGCCGACCATTCCAAGTCGTTCACCTACCATCCTGAACATCATGCCGGCAGCCAGTTAGAACTGCCACTGTGACTCCCACAACCCCCATGATGCAACGCCTAACCGCTATCACACACCACAGGTTTAGTCTCTTCCGCTTTCGCTCGCCACTACTCACAGAATCATTACTTTATTTTCTCTTCCTGCGGGTACTGAGATGTTTCACTTCCCCGCGTTCCCCCCAACCAGCCTATACATTCAGCTGGCGGTAACTCACCATGAAGATGAGCCAGGTTTCCCCATTCGGAAATCCTCGGATCACAGCCCAGTTATCGGCTCCCCGAGGCTTATCGCAGATTCACACGTCCTTCATCGGCTCTTAATGCCAAGGCATCCACCGTGTGCCCTTAATAACTTACACACAATCAAGAAAAATAAGAATCTAAAATCAACAATCAAACCAACACAAAAGCATTGATTCAACGCAAATTCCAGAAGATGCTCGCGTCCACTATATAGTTCTCAAACAACAACCCACAACACAACAACAACACAAACAAAACATTTGCATCATCACCATGCCAGGCAAACAAAGGAACAACACATGCGTGTTACCCCAAAACCCAACAATGCGCCTCATCCAACCCAAAACCAATATTCCACCCATGAGCAAAACCACCCATCCGACACTCGCGGACAGCATGGCCAACTAAATGTGCTCCTTAGAAAGGAGGTGATCCAGCCGCACCTTCCGGTACGGCTACCTTGTTACGACTTAGTCCCAATCGCCAATCCCACCTTAGACGGCTCCCTCCAAAAGGTTAGGCCACCGGCTTTGGGTGTTACCAACTTTCGTGACTTGACGGGCGGTGTGTACAAGGCCCGGGAACGTATTCACCGCAGCGTTGCTGATCTGCGATTACTAGCGACTCCGACTTCATGGGGTCGAGTTGCAGACCCCAATCCGAACTGAGACCGGCTTTTAGGGATTAGCTCCACCTCACAGTATCGCAACCCTCTGTACCGGCCATTGTAGCATGCGTGAAGCCCAAGACATAAGGGGCATGATGATTTGACGTCATCCCCACCTTCCTCCGAGTTGACCCCGGCAGTCTCCTATGAGTCCCCACCATAACGTGCTGGCAACATAGAACGAGGGTTGCGCTCGTTGCGGGACTTAACCCAACATCTCACGACACGAGCTGACGACAACCATGCACCACCTGTATACCAGCCCCGAAGGGAAACACCATCTCTGATGCGGTCCAGTATATGTCAAGCCTTGGTAAGGTTCTTCGCGTTGCATCGAATTAATCCGCATGCTCCGCCGCTTGTGCGGGCCCCCGTCAATTTCTTTGAGTTTTAGCCTTGCGGCCGTACTCCCCAGGCGGGGCACTTAATGCGTTAGCTACGGCGCGGAAAACGTGGAATGTCCCCCACACCTAGTGCCCAACGTTTACGGCATGGACTACCAGGGTATCTAATCCTGTTCGCTCCCCATGCTTTCGCTTCTCAGCGTCAGTTACAGCCCAGAGACCTGCCTTCGCCATCGGTGTTCCTCCTGATATCTGCGCATTCCACCGCTACACCAGGAATTCCAGTCTCCCCTACTGCACTCTAGTCTGCCCGTACCCACTGCAATACACGGGGTTAAGCCCCGGCCTTTCACAGCAGACGCGACAAACCGCCTACAAGCTCTTTACGCCCAATAATTCCGGACAACGCTCGCGCCCTACGTATTACCGCGGCTGCTGGCACGTAGTTAGCCGGCGCTTTCTCTGCAGGTACCGTCAATTTCTCTTCTTCCCTGCTAACAGAGGTTTACAACCCGAAGGCCGTCATCCCTCACGCGGCGTCGCTGCATCAGGCTTGCGCCCATTGTGCAATATTCCCCACTGCTGCCTCCCGTAGGAGTCTGGGCCGTGTCTCAGTCCCAGTGTGGCCGGTCACCCTCTCAGGCCGGCTACCCGTCGTCGCCTTGGTGAGCCGTTACCTCACCAACAAGCTGATAGGCCGTGAGCCCATCTATAACCACTACATAACGCTTTCCACCAACACCCCATGCGGAGATTGGTCGTATCCGGTATTAGACCCAGTTTCCCAGGCTTATCCCAGAGTTAAAGGTAGGTTACTCACGTATTACTCACCCGTTCGCCACTAATCCACCTAGCAAGCTAGGCTTCATCGTTCGACTTGCATGTGTTAAGCACGCCGCCAGCGTTCGTCCTGAGCCAGAATCAAACTCTCCGTTGAAAAAATAGAAAAGCTTGATAATCTGATCTCAAACAGCGAATCACACACGGGGGTGCGTGACTCAAGCTGACTAAATTTGAAACCATTTGATGATTATCAAATATAAATAAATATTTGGTATTAGTTTCAGTTTCCATCACCATTCGGTGATTTTATTGAACAAAGCACACTATTGAGTTCTCAAGCAACACACCGATTCAACACCT
>NZ_KV811054.1:0-419 GCF_001812975.1 Rothia sp. HMSC073B08
ATGCCTCCAACCACACTCAACTCTGAAGAGCCTGTTTTGCCTTCTATTACCTATGATGTGGATTCTATTTCTGAGGAGCAGATTAATTCCGGAAAACCAATTGAAATCAATATGACGGGTTCGGGTTTTGACGGGATGAATAAGCTAAGTTTTACTCTTGTGGAAATCGACCCGAATAATCCTGAAAGTTATCATCGTTATTTAGATTTCGAGGATTTAGTTCCTGCAGATTCTCCGTACTTGAAGCGGGTTTTTCATGGTCTGATTCCTAACGGTCATTTTCAGCGTAAGATTACGATTCCTGCCGGTTTTTTAAAGCCTGGTAAGGGGTATTATCTGAGCGTGGTTGGATCTTATCCCTCTGGGGTTGATTCTTCTCCCTTCGGCATTAACGGCTCTTCCGAGTTGAGTGTGGGTGA
>NZ_KV811055.1:0-1332 GCF_001812975.1 Rothia sp. HMSC073B08
CCCACACTCAACTCGGAAGAGCCGGAAAACCTGTCCCACAACCCTGGTGAGCGTCGCCCTATCGCTAGCCGTCATAGCCTGCATTCCCCTGAGCCAATCCTTGCTAATCGGTAATACAGTATCAGCCTTGAGCGGTTCAAATGGTGGCACAGCATGGATTTATATTGTTGCTCTTGCCCTTGTCGTTGGAATTAATATCATTGCTAAACGCTGGGTCATAAGTAACATGCTCATCCTCAAATCAAAGGTGAATTATCGGGTTCACTGCATGTTAAATAACAGGTTATCTACATTTCCGTTATCTGATATAGGTAGCACAAAATCACAGGAAGATATACGTGCTGCTAGAGAGGCAATATCGAAACAGGAATTGCAGGTTCACACCATGTCAGTTATGACACTGGTGAGTTCCTTTGCGATGGTTTTCCTCCTCTGTTTTAATATTGCAAACGTCAGCATGGTGGCAGCAATTTTTGCGGCACTGTGTTCACTACCCCTATCTATTGCAATGGTGATTCTCGCTAAACGTGATTACGCTATCTACACCCTAATGTACGAGGATTATCGGGTAGAGAACTACTATCTAGACAATCTGATGGCTCAAAGCCGCGCCCAAGAACTTCACCTCATGAGAGCTTCCCGATTTTTCTCGCAACGCGTAGCGTCCTGGCGACGCCGGGCAGCCGGTAGGGAATTGAGCCTTGAAAGTGTTAGAGGAATCATCTCCGTAGTTGCAGGGCTACTCTGCTCTGTCTTACTTTTTGCGTCCCTGTACTTCCTTGTGGATTCAGGAGCCGATATATCGTATGTGGCCGGATCGCTGATTGGAATCATTGCCTGTGTTGATGCGACCCAAGAGGTGGGATATTCATTTGGTCAGATTATTAATGGAGCATTATCTGTTCAGCAATTCCGAAGGGTCTGCGACTCTGATACTTACGACCATGCTTCTGAGATAAAAACTTCTAACCCTAACCGTGAAAATATTTCAAAAATTATATGCAAAGATGTATCCGTTCAGTATGAGGGCGCGTCGTCTTTTGCGCTTAAAGATATTAATCTTGAGCTGATGAATAATCAAATGATTGCAGTAGTTGGTGCCTCAGGCGCGGGAAAAACAACGCTAATAAATGCAATTCTTGGAATTACACCAATTGCCCAGGGGAGCATAACGTATAAGGGTGCTTCTTCTGAGAGTAAATACAACATGTTGGCAAATGTTGGTTTGGTGAGTCAAGACTACGGCCGTTATGAACTGACTGTGCGTGAAAATCTTCTTCTGGGTTTGCCTCAGGCGGCGGTTGAGCGTCTTGGTGATGCTGATTTGTGGTC
>NZ_KV811056.1:0-28265 GCF_001812975.1 Rothia sp. HMSC073B08
GTCACCCACACTCAACTCGGAAGAGCCCCTTTGACCTCATCAGCACTCTCGCGGAGCGCTACTTTTCCAAAGTCTCACTAAACGGTACCAATACAAAACATCACGAGAACCTGAACATTGGCAGGTTCTCGTGATGCTAGGTGTTTTAGAACTCCAAGGATGCTTATTTCGGCTGTTGCTTATAGAAAACAAAAGCGTACAGGATACTCATAAGTAGAACTACAACCTGAGCCAAAGGGTCAAGCCAATACACTTGTAAAATTACCACAGCCAACATAAAAAATACGGATTTTATGAAGGATGCCGCAGGTTGTACGTAGTTCTTATTTGCACGATATGCAGAGTACCCAACAATTCCACAAAGAATTAAAATACTGGCAACATTATAAACCATTGAATCATGCGAAGATGTAAAATAATGGCAAGTATAAAGTGCGAAATATAATTCAGGTACCGGTATGTATCTAGTGTCGACCAACTTAATCACCTCAGATATTTATTCAACTTTTGCTTTCAGCGGTGGTATACACTAATCTGCGTAGAATGCGATTCCACGTCCTTCTACACAGGCTCCGACAATAGCTGTTGATGATATCTCTAGTTTAATGTGAGCCGGAATACTTTTATGATATCAATTAGCAAAATGGGAGTCAAGATTATTTTAGTAACGATTCAATAATAATTTGCACCACTACAAACTATAGTATTTAGCTGCTAAAGCTCCCAGCCCGTTCTCTCTCCTCAGCAAACTTGCATCCTAAGTCGTCTTAATGCGCTTCGGATGCTCCTCTGCCTTACACATTTCTAGGTTCTTATCGCAGATACAGCGGTAAACAGTCTTCACTTCCCCTGCTGCTTTCACCCACCTCTCTTCTTCTTTCCTACGTGCGTATGCTTTTTTCGCTGGTGCGCACCTGGGTCAGCAGCAACGACGTTCCCACCGGTAAGCCTGCCCCGGATATGTACCTGGAGGCGGCGCAGAACTAAGTGGCATCCGCCCTCCACCTCGTAGCAGCATCAAGAAAGACCCCCGGCCCGCTCTTCAAGAGCAGACCGGGGGTCTTCTATGCTTTATCAGCTGTACCTATAGGGGCACGAGCTTATCGGCGCATAACCTTCTTCGCCAGGAAGTTACCGATGAACTGAACCAGCTGAACCAGGACGATAATAATCGCCACAACAGCCCAGGTGATCTCATCGTTGAAGCGCTGGTAGCCGTCCACAATCGCGATCTTACCCAGACCACCGGCACCCACGTAACCGGCCATAGCGGACATATCCACCACGCCAATGACGAGGAAGGTGTAACCGAGGATCAGCGGGCCAAGCGCCTCCGGAATCATCACGGTGAACAGGATGGTCAGCTTTGAAGCGCCCATCGCACGCGCCGCCTCAATCACGCCCGGGTCAATGGAGACCATGTTCTGCTCCACGATACGGGCAATAGCGAATGCAGCACCGAAGCTCATCGCGAAGACCGCCGCATTCACGCCCAGGCGGGTACCCACCACGGCGCTCGTCAGCGGGCCCAAAGCCGCAATCAAAATAATGAACGGAATCGGGCGAATCACGTTCACCAGAATGTTCAGGATCGTGTACACGAAACGGTTCTGGAAGATGTTGCC
Organism: Rothia sp. HMSC073B08; assembly: GCF_001812975.1. Lineage (NCBI taxonomy): Bacteria > Bacillati > Actinomycetota > Actinomycetes > Micrococcales > Micrococcaceae > Rothia > Rothia sp. HMSC073B08. The sequence goes on from NZ_KV811056.1 coordinate 1,626, forward strand.
CTCACGGGTGGTGTACAGCAGAGCACCCACAATCAGGCCGACCAGACCGGCACACAGCATGGTGATAGACACCATGTAGAACGTATCGCCGATAGCCGGGAGCAGCTTCTCGGGCAGGAACTCGGACCAGTCCGTCTTAGACGCAGCCAGCGGAAGAGTAGTAGCAAACATTTAGCGCACCTCCTGCACGCGGGCAACGGTCTTCAGTTCGGCAACGGCGGCATCAATGCTGGTGATTTCGCCGAGGAGTTCCAGGGTGAGGGTACCGTACGCCTTACCCTGCAGGGTCTCAATACCGCCGCCCACAATGTTGAAGCGGACGTTACGGGCGCCCAGGTAGGACAGCACCTTTCCGAGCTCCTGGTTACCCTCCACGATTTCAACGTTGATGAGGTAACCCTTGTGGTTTGCGCGCAGCTCAGCCGCTTCCTTGCCGGTGGGGGCGAGCTTGACGGTGGTCGCAACAAACAGCTTTGCCACGTCGGTCTGCGGGTTGGAGAAGACGTCGTAGACGTTGCCTTGCTCCACCACGCGGCCGGACTCCATGACGGCCACACGGTCAGCGATGCTGGAGACCACGTCCATCTCGTGGGTAATCACCACGACGGTCACGCCCAGTTCACGGTTCACACGCTTAAGGAGCGCAAGAACTTCATGAGTGGTTTCCGGGTCCAGCGCGCTGGTGGACTCATCCGCCAGCAGCAGGGCGGGGTTAGTCGCGAGCGCACGAGCAATACCCACGCGCTGCTTCTGACCACCCGAAAGCTGGTTCGGGTAGTGGCCTGCACGGTCGGCAAGACCCACGAACTCAAGCATTTCCAGGGCGCGTTCGCGGCGGTCCTTCTTAGACCAGCCGGCAATCTTCAGGGGGAACTCGACGTTACCGAGCACGGTGCGGGAGTTCATCAGGTTGAACTGCTGGAAGATCATACCGATGTTGGTGCGTGCTTCACGCAGTTCGGAGTCGCGCTTACCGGAAATCTCGAAGCCGCCAACGGTCAGGGTGCCGCTGGTGGTGGTTTCCAGGCCGTTAATGAGGCGGACCAGGGTGGACTTACCGGCGCCAGAGTAGCCGATGATTGCAAAGATTTCACCGCGGTTAATGGTGAGGGAGACGTTGTCGACAGCAACTACCGCCTTGGGGCCGTTGCCGAAGACCTTGGAGACTCCGTCCAGAACCACCATGGGCAAGGTGCTGTCGCCGAAGCTCTGTGCCAGTTCACTCATAAATATGTATCCGTAAATGTCGTGGTTGGGGCGCTAAAGGGCATTAACGCCGTTACGCAAAGGACGGTAAGCCTGTCGTGACCCGCATCGGGTGCTTAGACTTACCGCCTTTGCGTATGCCTAGAAGAGGCGTGTATTTAGAAGATTACTTCTTGGCGCGCAGCTTGGCTTCTTCGTTAGCCAGGGACTGACGCAGCTCGTCGGTGCTCACGTTGACCTCAACGGCGGTGCCGCGGGTCTCTTCCTGAACAACATCCATGACGGGCTTAGTGTGGAAGATTTCAACAATCTTCTTGTAGGTCTCGTCGTCAGCCTTGTCCTTCTGAGCAACGAAGAGGTTCACGTACTTGATTGCCGAGGGGTCGGTCTTGGGGTCGTCCTGAGCCAGTGCGTCTGCGGGCTTCAGACCTGCATCCTTGAGGAAGTCGTTGTTGACGACTGCGCCGTCAGCGGACTCCATGCCAACCACGGTCTGGGTTGCGTCGACGGGAGTGACCTTCACCTTGGAGTTAGCGGTGTCCACGTCGTCGATGGTGGGTGCGTCAACATCAGCGTTCTTGAAGGTAACCAGGCCGTTGGTCTTCAGCAGCTTCAGAGCGCGTGCTTCGTTCACGGTGTCGTTCGGGATAACGATCTCGCCGCCCTGGGGGATGTCAGCCAACTTGGAGTGCTTCTTGGAGAACAGAGCCATCGGGTAGATGACGGTCGGGCCGACAATCTGCAGGTCCTTCTTAGCGCTCACGTTGTAGTTGGACAGGTACGCGATGTGCTGGAAGCGGTTCATGTCGATGTCACCGGCGTCCAGTGCGGGGTTCGGCTCGGTGTAAGCGCTGAACTCCTTGAACTCAATGTCGATACCCTGCTTCTTAGCTTCTTCCTTCAGGGTCTTGTTGAACTTCTCAGAGCCAACCACACCGATGGTGACCTTCTTAGATGCGGAAGAGGAGGAAGAGGAGGAGTTGGTGGAACCGCAGGCTGCCAGGCCAAAGACCATGGGGACAACTGCGAGTGCAGCAGCAAACTTCTTCACGGCTATGAATCTTTCTGTTGAATGATGATGCGTTCCACCGGGTGCTCACGTTGGTACTAGCACATCCGATGGGAATGATGATGGGACAATTACAGCATGCACAAGGGCGGTTGTGGAAGTTAATGGCTATTCATGAGACACAGAACGTCAAGGTCGTCATATTTTGTCATAATTCGTCATGCAGTGATTATTTGCCAGGTCACAAAGCGTCATTGACGGTGTATTCAGGCGCACACAAAACGCCGGCCCGGGTTAAGAAAACCCAAGCCGGCGTCCATAGTGCCACCCGTTACGGGCGGGTGGGGAATCAACCTACTGATCGAACTCGCCCGAAGCAATCAGCTGCTCACGCACCTTACGGCGCAGAACCTTACCCAGCATCGAGCGGGGCAGATCATCCACCACCACGATGCGGCGCGGAACCTTATAACGGGTCACCTTCGAATAGCAGTGCTCACGCAGAGTGTGCTCCTGCACCACTCGACCTGGGGCGGGAACCACAGCGGCGACCACCATCTCGCCACCGGCGGGCAACGGAATACCGACTACCGCCGCATCCGCGACCATGTCGTGCTGCTTGAGCGCGACCTCAACTTCCGTCGGGGAGACGTTGAAACCGCCGGTAATAATGACTTCCTTAATACGGTCGACAATCTGAATGAAGTAGTCCTCATCCAGGCGCACAATATCGCCGGTACGCAGCCACCCCTCGGGGGTGATGGTCTTAGCCGTCTCGTCCTCACGCTTCCAGTAACCAGCAAAACGCTGAGGGCCCTTCACCCACAGCTCGCCCTCTTCACCATCAGGCACGTCCTCGCCGGTCTCCGGGTCCACCACACGAATATCGGTGGAGGGGAACGGAACACCAATAAAACCGGCACGGCGAGTGTCATTGAGCGGGTTGCAGGACACCAGCGGCGCGCACTCGGTCAGGCCGTAGCCTTCCACCATGAAACCGCCGGACGCTTCCTCCCACTCGGCAACCAGCTCAGGCGGCAGGTTCATCGCACCAGAGACCGCGTAACGGATACCCTCCAGGGACACACCACGCTTCTTCGCCTCATCCATCAGGCGGCGATACACCGGCGGAACCGCAGGAAGAATGGTCGGGCGGGTCTTCTTCATCGCCTTCAAAATCAGGTCCATGTCCACGGTCGGGAACAGCACCAGGCGGGCACGGCACAACGACGCAATCGTCACGCCCAGGGTCATACCGTACGCGTGGAACAGCGGCAGAACCGAGTAAATCACCTCGTCATCACCCGGGTTAATCCATGCCTCACCCATGCGGCCGTTAGACTCCAGGTTGCGGTGCGTGAGCATCACGCCCTTGGGCAGACCGGTCGTGCCGGAGGTGTACTGCAACAGCGCAATATCGTGCGCGGTCGGGCGGCGATGCGATGGGTCAATACGCTCGCTCTTCACCAGCTGAGCCCACGGCACCGTACCCGGCGCAGGACCGGTCAGCTTCTCACGCGAAGCACGCGCGCTCTTCAACGGCAGCTTCAGCGCGGTACGCATCAGCGCAGGCATCGCAGAAATCATGTTCACCGAATAAATATGGTTCGGGCGGATATCCGCCGGAAGACCCGTAATATGCGAGGCAATCTTATCCCACACAATCGCGACCTTCGCGCCGTGATCCTCAAACATGTGGCGCAACTCCGCGCCCGTGTACAGAGGGTTATGCTCCACCACAATCGCGCCCAGGCGCAAAATCGCGTAGAACGCCGCAATATGCTGAGGGCAGTTCGGCAAAATCAGCGCCACACGGTCACCCGGCTGCACACCCGCCACGCGCAGACCCTCCGCAGCACGCTCAATCTGGTCCCCCAACTCGGCGTAGGTTGTGGTCGCGCCAAAGAACTCCAGCGCCACCTTGTGGGGTACGGTGCGGACCGCCTCGTCAATGAGGTGGCTCAGCGAAGTCTCGGGCAGCTCAATATCGCGGGCAGTCCACGGAGAATAATTCTTCAACCAGGGGCGATGCGCCAACGGATGCGTACCAGCCGATACGCCAGCAGGGGATGCAGGTGCCGCCGCATCCTGCAGGTTCGTGTTCTTCTGAGCCTCAGTCATGCATTGATTGTGCCTTCCCACACCCTCACGCTTCAACTCAGTAGCGCTTCTTCCCACGCTGAAAATCACACGGTACACCCACCCCAGATACCGCAATAAACACCGAAACACTAAGGCAGAACCCCGCAACTCTGGGATACTTAAAGCATGAGTAAACGACAGCAAGACATCACTGACGAGCAGTTCAAGAAGCTCCTCCGCGAAATTTCCAAACGATTCGCTATCGCCGGAGGAGTCGTCATCCTGTTCGGAATGGCCATCATCGCACTTGCTTACCTTCTGGGAGGAACCCACTAATGCACACCCCGCAGCGCCCCAACGGCGACATCTTCAACCGCATGGTCTCCGGCGCCGCCTACATGCCCGACGCCGAATGCGCCGCGCAGACTAAGCGCATCCACGCTGCAACCGTCCTCGCCGAAGAACACTACGCACGCGGCGAGCAGGCACAGGCAATGCACGTCTACCGTGAACACCTCGGCCACCTGGGCGAGCACTCGCACATCCGCCCCGGCGCACGCTTCGACTACGGCGTGAACACCTATATTGGTGACGGCTCCTTCTTCAACTTTGGCTGCGTCTTCCTGGACGTCTGCCCGATCCGCATCGGCTCCACCGTGCTCGTCGGCAACAACGTACAGTTCCTCACCCCCACCCACCCGCTCAACCCGATCGACCGCGCCGCATACTGGGAAGGTGGCGAGCCCATCACAGTTGAAGACAACGTCTGGATCGGTGGCGGCGCCATCATCCTGGGCGGTGTGACCATCGGCAAGAACTCCGTGATTGGCGCGGGCACCGTCGTCACCAAGGACGTCCCGGCTAACTCCCTCGTGGTGGGCAACCCCGGCCGCGTGGTCCGTACCCTGGACGAGAACGAACGCCCGGCATACCCGCACACCTACTCCGCAGAAGCCCTGGAAGAAGCACGCGCCTTCTACGCTGACCGCAACCGCTAAATCAGCACCCAGGACTAGAATCCAAAGGATTTAATGAACGCACAGAACAACACCCCGCAGCAGCATCCGGCCGCCGCGGCGTCCTCCCCCACCGAAAGTGACCTGTGGGAGGCGGCATTCTCCTCCGACGACCCCACCGTGGTTCTGACCGATGAGGAGCTGAACGCGGCACGCCGCGCCCACGAAAAGGCGCGCGAGGCGGCCTCTTCGGCTCAGTCCTCCGCGCAGTCCTCGCAGGATGCGACCCGCCCCCTCACCGAAGCGGCTACCGCAACGCAGCCGCTCCTCTCCGCAAACAGCACCGCTCAAAGTGCAGACTCCGGCGCTGACTTGGGCGAACCCGCTACCGACAACCTCAGCTGGCTCGACAAGCCTGCAGCCCCCAGCACGGACAACGTGCGCGGCGGCGTAGCTAGCGCACCCCCTACCGCACCGACCGCAGCGGCAAGCTACGAGGTGCCCGCACCCGGCAACGCCCATGCGGCACCCAGCGCCCCGCAGGCTGCCCCCGCGGCAGATGACCACTTCGTCATCCCCACCCCCGCAGGTGATGCCGCTGGCTCGGAACCCATCCTCACCGCCGCAACCGCACTGTCCATGCAGAAGAGCCGCTACTCCCGCATGCACCTACTGCCCGGCCTGCTCGGCTGGCTGATCACCATCTCCCTCATGGACGGTGGCCTGTGGGCTATCCAGTCGTGGCTGACCCTGACCGGTCAGAGCGAGTCCATCGAATACGCCTCGGTGGTCTCCCGACTCTTCAGCGGCGCGTCGAACGCCGTGCCGGTCGCGGTGGCGTTGAGTGTGCTCATTTTCTTCGCTTACCTGGTGGGCGGTTACGCGGCGGGACGCATGGCACGATTCGCCGGCGCGAAGCAGGGCATTGCCGTGTGGCTCTGGCAGATTATGGCGCTCATCCTCGGATCCCTGGCGACCTTCCTCATGCCTCAGCTGTTCCAGAATAGTGTCGCGTCCCTGTCGTTGCAGAAGCTGATTGCGGGCGATTTCGCGAACGGCCTGCTCGCGGTTCTGCTGGTTCTGGCGTTGAGCTTCCTCGGCGCTATCCTCGGCGGCCTATTGGGACGCCTGTACCACCGCCGCGTGGACAAGTACCCGAGCGACCAGGTGGCACGCGAGGACGCCTAGTCTTCTAAGCACCCGCGCCTCGTTGCGATAGGGATAAAACGTGCAGAAAACCTCCGGTACCTTACGAAAGGTACCGGAGGTTTTCTGTATCTAAGTATCTGTATCCTAAACGGCCTTAGCTACCCAGCAATACGGCGCTGACTAGCCAAAATGTTCCGCTTAGTGGTCCAGCAGCAGTGCAGGCTCCTCAAGAATCGCAGCCACATCAGCCATGAAACGAGCTGACAGGTCGCCATCCACCACACGGTGATCGAAGGAGCCACCCAGGGTCGTCACCCAGCGAGGAATGACCTCACCATCAACCACCCACGGCTTCTGCTTGATCGTACCGAAGGCAACAATCGCCACCTCACCGGGGTTAATAATCGGGGTACCCGTATCAATACCCAGCGAACCGATGTTCGTAATGGTCAGGGTGCCGTTCGCCATCTCAGCGGGCTGAGTCTTACCCTCACGGGCGCGAGTGGTCAGGTTGTTCAGCGCGATAGCCAGCTCACGCAGGGACAGCTCCTGAGCGTCCTTAATGTTCGGAACCATCAGGCCGCGCGGGGTCGCCGCAGCAATACCCAGGTTCATGAAGTGCTTAATCTGGATTTCGCTATCGGTCCAGGTCGCGTTGACCTGCGGGTTACGCTCAGCAGCCCAAATGACCGCGGCGGCAAGCACCAGCAGCGGGGTGACCTTCACACCCTCAAAGTGGCGGGACTTCTTCAAACGCTTCACGAACTCCATGGTGCGGGAGGCATCAACATCCACGAAGATGGACACGTGCGGGGCGCTAAACGCCGAAGCAACCATAGCCTTCGCGGTAGCCTTACGCACGCCACGCACAGGGATGCGCTCAATGCGGTCACCGGGGGTGGCTGCGGGCTGCCAGAACGGCTGGCGGGCGCCGCTATGCTGCACATCGCTCAGGTGCGCCACATAGTTCATGAGGTCCTGCTTGGTCACCTGGCCGCGCGCACCGGTAGCGGTCACGTTCGCCAGGTCAACACCCAGCTCCTTTGCGGCAAGACGCACCGGAGGCGGCGCGAGGGTCGGGCGGTGCGGAACCTGCTCGGGAGCCAAAGTCGGTGCGGGAGCCGCTGCGGGCTCGGGCGCCAGACGCTGCACCACCGAGTTCAGCGGGGTGTTCTCCACAAAGCGGGAGGCGCGCTCAGCCAGCTCGCTCAGCAGGCCCTGGTTGCGGTTCACCGAGTCGGCGGGGGTGTGCGCCACGGGCGCCTGAACAGTCGGTGCGACCGGTGCCGTAGCAGCCTGTGCGGGCTGGGATGCGGAGGCGGGGCGCTTGCGGGCGCGGCGCTTCACAGCGTCCGCCTTGGGGCCGGAGCCGACCAGTGCGGTGCCGGACTCAGCCTCTGCCGCGGCGGGTGCCGCCGGGGTTGCGGGTGCGTTGTCGCCGCCGGAGATACTGATGATTGGGGTGCCCACCTCAACGGTTTCGCCTTCGGCAACGAGCAGCGCCTCGACGGTGCCAGCGAAGGGCGAGGGAAGTTCTACGACGCTCTTCGCGGTTTCAATTTCAACGAGGACGTCGTTGATGGCGACCTCGGTACCGACTGCCACCTTCCAGCTGAGGATTTCTGCTTCGGTCAGGCCTTCGCCCACGTCAGGGAGCGGGAAAATCTGGGACATTTTTACCTCTCACTAGGGCATATACCCTATACGGAATATTCTGTGCGGGCTCGCAACCCGCCATAGCGCAACACGCTGATACGTCAGATCAGGGAATGCCTAGTAGTCAAAAGCGCGGTCAACCGCCTCAAGAATACGGTCAATATCGGGCACGTACTCTTCCTCAACGCGGGACACCGGGTACGGCATGTAGTAGCCGCCCACACGAATCACCGGCGCCTGCAGGCTGTAGAAGCAACGCTCCGTAATCGCCGCAGCCAACTCACCGCCCATGCCACCGAAGGTCGGCGCCTCGTGCGCGACAATTAGGCGGCCAGTCTTCGCCACCGAAGCGGCAACGGTCGGCACGTCCAGCGGCGAAATCGAGCGCAGGTCAATGACCTCAATCGAGCGGCCATCCTCCACGGCAGCCTCTGCCGCAGCCAAAGCAACCGGCACCAGCGGACCGTACGCAACGATGGTCGCGTCCGTACCCTCACGCACCACCTGGGCGCTAAACGGATCAAAGGAAGTGTCGTTAAAGTCCACTTCACCCTTGAGCCAGTAGCGGCGCTTCGGCTCAAAAATAATGACCGGGTCGGGGCACTCAATCGCCTTGCGGGTCATCCAGTACGCCTCGTGCGGGGTCGAAGGGGTCACAATGCGCAGACCCGCGGTGTGGGCGAACAGCGCCTCCGGGGACTCGGAGTGGTGCTCCACCGAACCAATCACGCCACCGTACGGAATGCGGATAGTCACCGGCACCGTGTACTGCTTATCGGTGCGGTTGTGAATCTTCGCCAGCTGGCTCGTAATTTGGTTGTAGGCGGGGAACACGAAGCCGTCGAACTGAATCTCCGGCACGGGGCGGTAGCCGCGCAGCGCCATACCGATGGAGGTGCCGATAATGCCGGACTCTCCCAGGGGCGCATCCATAACGCGGCGGTTGCCGAAGCGCGCCTGCAGGCCCTCGGTCACACGGTACACGCCACCAAGCTTGCCGATATCCTCACCGAGCATGACAACGGTGCGGTCGGTTTCCATGGCGTCTTCCAGGCCGCGGGTAATCGCCTTGGCGAGGGTCAAACGTTCAATTTTCTCGCTCATGCTTACTCCTCTTCAAAGCCTGCAACGTAGTTACGATAGAACTCGCGGTCGTCTTCCACCTGCTGGTGTTCCTGCACGTAGACGCGGTCGAAGAAACGCTCAAAGTCGGCAACCTCAGAGTTCAGCACTGCCTCACGCACGCCGTTCGCGACCTGCTGTGCAGATTCTGCAACCTCTTCGAAGAAGGCATCATCGGCGTAGCCCTGCTCGCGCAGGTGCTTCTCAAGGCGAATCATCGGGTCGCGGCGCAGGGGACCTTCCAGGTCGGCATCGGTGCGGTACTTGGTGGGGTCATCCGCGGTGGTGTGCGGGCCGAGGCGGTAGGTCTCAGCTTCAATCAGCACCGGGCCTTCACCGGCGCGGATCTTCTCCATGGCGTAGCGGGTTGCGGCGAGCACGGCGAGAACGTCGTTGCCGTCCACGCGAATACCTTCAAAGCCGTAGCCTGCGGCGCGGGTGGACACCGGCACGCGGGACTGCACCTCGAAGGGCACGGAGATAGCCCAGCGGTTGTTCTGCACGAAGAAGAGCACCGGCGCGTTATAGGAGGCGGCGAAAACCATGGACTCGTGTGCGTCACCTTCGGTGGAGGAGCCGTCACCGAAGTAGACCGCCACGGCGGGCTTCTGGGTGTCCTCGGCAGGATCTGTTGCCTGACCCTGACCGGTGCGGCGGGTGCCAGTTTCAGCCTCGATGTCGGCGTCGAAGTTCAGACCCATGGCGTAGCCGACTGCGTGCAGGGTCTGGGCGGCAAGCACCTTGGTGTAAGTGTGGAAGTTGTGTGCCTTCATGTCCCAGCCGTGGGTGGTGGAGCCGCGGAAGATGGTGATCAGGTCGCGGAAGTCCACACCACGCGTCAGGGCGACGGCGTGCTCGCGGTAGGAGGGGAAGATATAGTCGTTGGGTGCGTAGGCGAGCGCGGAGCCGACCTGTGCGGCCTCCTGGCCTCGGCTGGGTACCCAGAGGGCGAGCTGGCCCTGGCGCTGCAGGGCGGTTGCCTCGTCGTCGAATCGGCGGGTGGTGTACATGAGGCGGTATGCCTCGCGCAGGGTGTCTGCGTTGACGTCTTCGATGTACCGACTGTAGGTGGGGTGTTCGTGTACGGTGCCGTTTTCATCCATGAGCTGGATGCGTTCGGGCACTCCGGGGTACTTGTCGTTCTCGTGCATCTAACCTCCACACGTGACGAGGGCTTGGCCCTCAGCGGCTTGGGTTTTAGTCTCAACTTTCACCTGATGGTGCAGGGTTTGAGGTGTTCCGGCAAGCTTGTGAGGGTCTGGGCATATATAGTTACCAGTCTACTCTTTTCGGCTTTATCTCGCGGCAGTTACGCTGATAACGCAGTGTATTATGCCCTGTCATTCACTATTTGAACATCATTAAATTAAACCTCCCATATATTCTTTTTCGAGAATATATGGGAGGTTTAATTTAACTATTGAGAGCTTTTTCAGGCCATCATTTTTCCCGTGCGAGAACCATTTGAAAAGCCCAAACAAACCTCGACAAGGGAAAATAGTACATTGTTCAATTAGGGCCGAGCGGGTACCCCCACCCCTTCACAAGACGCTCTAGAGCCCCTTCGCGAAGACCTCACAGAGCGAGAGGAAACGGTCATTCGCCTCCACCTCACCAATGCTCACGCGAACACCCTCGGTGCCGAACGCACGAACCGACAGCGCATGCTCAGACATCAGCTGCACAAACCCACCCGTGCGCTCCCCCAGGGGCAGCCACACAAAGTTCGCGTAAGTGCTCGGGAAATCGTAGCCCAGCTCCCGCAGTCGAGCGGTCACGCGCTCACGCTCAGCGACCAGGTGGCTCACACGCTCCATCACCGCATCCTCATGCTCGATGGAGGCGATAGCCGCCGCCTCAGCCAGCGCCGTCACGGCGAACGGGGTTGCCGCCACGCGCAGGTGCTGCGTAATCTGCGGGTGCGAAATCGAATAGCCCACGCGCAGACCCGCCAGGCCCTGCGCCTTGGAGAAGGTGCGCAGAATGATGACGTTCTCGTAGTCGCGGTAGATGTCCATGCCGTTCAGCGGGGCTTCTTCACCCTCCGGCACGGTGGAGGCGGCGCAGAACTCGAAGTACGCCTCATCAATCACCACGGGGATGTGGGCGGGCACCTTCTCCAGGAACGCACGGATCTGGCTTTCGGTGACGGCGGGGCCGGTCGGGTTGTTGGGGGTGCAGACCAGGATCAGGCGGGTGCGGTCAGTGATGGCGGCCGCCATGGCGTCCAGGTCGTGTGAGCCGTCGGGCAGGTTCGGCACCTGCACGCTGCGAGCGCCCATAATGCCGACGAGGATCGGGTATGCCTCGAAGGAGCGCCAGGCGTAGATGACTTCGTCCTGCACGCCGTCGGCGTTTACGCCGGCGAAGGTTTTGAGGATTTGGTTGAGCGCACCGAGGCTTCCGGCACCGGTGACGATGTCGTCAGCGTCCACGCCGAGCCGTGCGGAGAGCTTGTGTCGCAGGGCGGTGGAGAGCGGGTCGGGGTAGCGGTGCGCGGTCGCAAATTCTGCGAGGACGCGCGCGACCTCAGGTACGGGGCCCAGCGGGTTCTCGTTCGAGGAGAGCTTGTACTGGGTGAGGCCTTCAACGGGTGCGGGCGGCTTACCTGCCGCGTAGCTGGGCAGGGTGCTAAAGACGGGGCGGACCGGGATGTTGGCGTGTTCAGCTGACTGGCTCATGGTTCCAGTATGTGCCTGCGGGCGGCTCGGAGGCTAACGCTTCTCACCTGGAGAGCAGGTCGCGAGCAAGCTGTAGCTGTGCAGGCAGCAGATACTGGCCGCGAGTGCTGTACGCAAAGGCTGTATATAAAAGCTGTACGCAAAGATGGAGGGGCGCCGCCGGGGTTGTTCCCGGTGGCGCCCCTCCTTTTCTCTTCTCTACTCTACTCGTCCCCTCCACCCTCCACCGAGTCTTTGAGATACCGAGTCCTTGAGATTGGTGCTTTTAGACTCGGTATTTAGACCATCAGGGGTTCACTCTCCTCGAGGGGAGTCAGGTCCTCGGGAGGGCCTGGTGCGAGGAACCTGGGGTCGATGTTCTCGGGCGGGAACATTGGCATGCGCACAGGTTTCTGGTCCGGAAGGATGGGAATGAGCGACTCGCTACCGTAGTAGTCTCCACCCTGCCGGGGCCCGGGGAACGGGTCCCTGAGCACAGAACCAGCACTAGGGAACTGCAGGCGATCGATGATTGGCTGAGTAACAGCCTTTTCGATGTGCGTATGCAGATCTGCAGGTTTGGGCAGAATGTCCGGCGGGATCAGACCTGCAGGGGGCAGCTGCCCCTCTGCCTCGATTCGAGCGGGCATCTTGATGGGGGCAGGCTCGGGGCGGCTCAGGTCGCTCGGCATATTGATGGCGGGCGGCAGATGTTGCGGGTTGTATCCCTGCAGGAGGGGCACCTTGGGCATCTGCGGCACAGGGGTTTCGGGCCATGCAGGCTGCGGGTTCTGAGATTCCTGCGGAGTCGGCTCGGGGTGAGGGATGGTCTTTTGGGCACCCTCGATGACGGCGGGGATTTGCTTAGCAACCGCCCAGGCGGATTCTCCAGCTTCTCGCTGAAGACCCTCGGCCTTCTGCTTGGCAATCTCCATGCCCTGCTGGATGTCTGAGACGGTGTCTTCGATTTTCTGTCGAGTATTTTCGACGTTGCCACGCACTACACTATCTACTCGGTGCAGTTCTCCATCTGTTAGTTGGTCTATACCCTCATATAAAACTCGAGGATCAAGCTGCACCCCAGCTTCAAGAGCCTGTTTACCATACCTAGCCCCACGCAATCCATACTCGTTCAGACGTTCTTCAGGCTCGTAACCATCTGGCATAGCGGAGCCCGAGGTAACCTTTTGTTCCCCTTGCACGTAACCTTTGTTGCCCATGGCCGCGCTGAGAGCACCCAGAGTCTGGTTTCCGTATCCTTCACGTTGCAGGGTTTCCCTATATGCCCCGCCGTCATGCTTGAAATTTGAGACCGTAATTGCGGTATCACGTTCATCGGGACGCCACCCTCCCTCAGGCCTCAACGCAGAGTCAGGAACCCAGTCTCCATCTCCTTCCACGTAGTCCACTCCAAAGTCGCGGCGTTTAGCCGGTAGACCTCGTAGCGGGGAGGCTTGAGCGTAGACACCCACAATGTTGATTTCTTTGGCGACTTCAGTACTATTCGCCATGTTGTAGGCAATCATGCCTCCCTGACTAAAGCCTTCCAAGTACACTCGGGCACCCTGAGGCGCTCCGGCATCGCGGAGGGCCTGCAGGACCATCTGATAGGCGGGGTTCTCCAGAGTATCGTTACCCAGTGCTTCGCGAAGAGTCCCAGGGACATCCATAGGCGATCCACCAAGGGATGCGAAGTTAGTACCCGGAATACTCACCACATACAGTGCATGGGCTGGGTCGCCTTCGTGTCCTGCTTCGTACATGACGGTGACGAGCACGGCACCGCGTTCGCCCTTAGTCGGATCCTGTTGAGAGCGTTCAAACTCCTGATCCTGTGCCTTGGCAGCCGCTTGCAGACGTTCAGCGCTAGCGTCCACCGTGAGACGGTCCTTCTCGCCGGAATGTGCGCTGACCCCGTAATCGTCGGCTGAGGCAGTGCGCATGTTATGCGCTTTCTTATCAGAATCCGGATCACGGAGGGGGCCAACGATTCCAACTCCGCCTACGGCCAAGACTTTTTCAATGATTCCCTGGGGTATTTTTGTTACAGCGGAGAGTCGCCCAGCAATACGCTGACGAGCAATTTCGGGATTCCATTTGGCATCCATGTAGGCAGTGAAGCCGAAGATAATGGCTGCCACTACAGGTGAATGAGGCAATACCCAATAGGCCGAGAAGTACCCGAGCTCGGGAATGGTGAGCTTCAAGAGGTAGTCGGCTTCGCCGGGTTCTTCAGCAATGAGTCCGCGCAGGTGGTCTCGGGTGCTGCGTCCGTCGGGTAGCTTGCCGTCCTTTGCGATGCCCATGGAGTCGAACCAGCCTGCGACGATATTTTCGGTCTGCAGGTAGGAGCTGTGGGCGGCGCGGACGGCGGCTGCGGTGGCGCCGAACTTTGCGGCACTCATACCGAGGTCTGCAGCGAGGCCGGTACAGAGGCCAGCAGCCTGCTGGGCACGTCCGTTAATGCCGAGGAAGAGACGAGTTTCAGCGGCGATACCGAGAATGGGCATGGTGCGGTCGGCGCAGGTGCGGCTGACGGTGTCGAGCCCGTCGGCGATGGCAGGCATTTCTTCAAGCTCAACGCTGATGGTGCCTGCGGTGGGCCCTGCGGAGTTGCTGAGGTCACCGATGGGCGCAACGGTGGGTCCGGTCATCATGGTGTCTCCTGGGGTGAGGTTAGTGGGTTCGGATGAGCGAGCTCAGCCCGTCGGGCAGGTTCACGTGCATGAGTGAATCGAGCGTTGACTGGGCTTTTTGCACGCCTGAGCGGGCGATGATTTCGCCGGGGTTGAGTTTTTCGAGGGCGTCGGCGGCACCGTCGGCGAGTTTGCCAAGTAGGTTATCTACGGCGGAGGCGGCGGCTTGGATTGCCTGTGCTTTGCCGGTGAGGTCGTTGGCGAGTTCTTCTCCGGCGGCGGCGATCATGGCGGCGGTGCCTTCGGCTTGTTCGGCTTGGTTGCGGATTTTTTCGCGGTGTTCTTCGAGTTGTCGCCGGTAGGCGCGTCCGGCTTCGGATGCCCAGCGGTCGCCGTTGAGTTCGTTGGCGCGTTGGTGTGCGGTGCGGATTTCTTGGGCTTCGGTGCGCATCCTGTGGGCGAGTTCTGCGCCTTTGGCGCGGGCAAGCGTGGCGGCTGCCATGAGCTGCTCGGCGAGGGCGTGGCCGGCGGCGGTGCCGATGCCCATGTGTCCTGCTGCGCGGAGGATATCGGTTGGTTCGATTCTGGGCAGCTGGGGTGCGGGAGGGGGTGCGGTGTCGACGATTGTGTTCATGGGGCGTCCTTTCGATGGTTGGACTGGTTGTTTGTGCGCCTGTTTCTGTCCTGTGTTTGGGTTTGTTTTAGGCTAAATCTGCCGCGGTGACCGTGCAGGTGGAGTGCGCCAACCTGTGGATAACTCAAGCTTGTTTCGAAAAATTCGCACGTTTTGCGTCCTCAAAACCCAAAAATGCCCCCTCCGCGCCCCCTCGTTTTGTCATATTTCTGTAACTAACCAAGCCGCCCGTCACGTCCATATGCTCTTCCCGCCTCTTTTTTTCAGCGAATTCATGCAAAAATAGAGCTATGTCTCACACCAATAACACCTTCTTGCCTTCTGGCCGTATTGACCTGGGCACCGGCGAACTTGCGCTGGGCCCCCTCGACGGACGCTACGCATCCGTAACCGCACCCCTGACCAACTACCTCTCTGAGGCGGCTCTGAACCGCGACCGCATCCACGTTGAGGTTGAGTGGTTCATTTACCTGTGCGAGCACGAGGTGCTGCCGGGTCTGTCCCCGCTGAGCGAGGAGCAGAAGAAGGGCCTGCGCGCCATCGTGACCGATTTCAACGCTGATTCTGTGGCGGAGCTGGCTGAGATTGAGGCTGTCACCGTTCACGATGTGAAGGCGGTCGAGTACTACATTGGCCGCCGTCTGGAAGGCCTGGGCCTGGGTCACCTGGTGCCGCTGGTTCACTTCGGTTGCACCTCCGAAGACATTAACAACCTCTCCTACGCGCTGGGTATCAAGGACGCCGTTGAGAACGTGTGGATTCCCGCCGCTGAGGAGCTGATTGAGGTTCTGCTGAAGCTGGCTGAGGAAGGCCGCGACGTGCCGATGCTGTGCCGCACTCACGGCCAGCCTGCGACCCCCTCCACTTTGGGCAAGGAGATGGGCGTGCTCGCCTACCGCCTGAAGCGCCAGGTCAAGCACGTGAAGGCGACCGAGTTCCTCGGCAAGATTAATGGTGCGACCGGTACTTACGCCGCGCACTACGCCTCGGTGCCGAGCACTGATTGGCAGAAGATTTCTCGTGGTTTTGTGGAGCACCTGGGTCTGACTTGGAACCCGCTGACCACTCAGATTGAGTCGCACGACTGGCAGGCTGAGCTGTACTCGGATATCGCTCATTTCAACCGCGTGCTGCACAACCTCTGCACCGATGTGTGGAGCTACATTTCGATTGGTTTCTTCCGTCAGATTCCGGTGGCCGGTGCGACCGGTTCGTCGACTATGCCGCACAAGGTGAACCCGATTCGCTTTGAGAATGCGGAGGCTAACCTGGAGCTGTCGAACGCTCTGCTGGATTCGCTGGGTTCGACCCTGGTGACTTCTCGTTGGCAGCGTGACCTGACTGACTCGTCGGCGCAGCGCAATATCGGTGTGGCGTTTGGTCACTCGGTGCTGGCTATCTCCAATGTGGTGAAGGGCTTGCAGCGTCTGGATATTGCGACCGACGTTATTTCTGCTGATCTGGATTCCAACTGGGAGGTTCTGGCTGAGGCAATCCAGATGGTGATGCGCGCGGAGGCTATCGCAGGTGTTCCCGGCATGGAGAACCCGTATGAGCGTCTGAAGGAGCTGACTCGCGGTCACCGCGTGGATGCTGCTCGTCTGAAGGAGTTTGTGGCTACTCTGGGCCTCTCCCCCGAGGCTGAGGCACGTCTGTCGGCTCTGACTCCGCACACCTATAACGGTATTGCGGCTCAGCTGCTGGATCACGCGAAGAACGCTTAGTCCGTAGCGAAAGCTTAAATAGAAGACCCCGGTTCCCTGTATTCAGGGAGCCGGGGTCTTTAGTGTGTTGGGTCTTTGCTATGTTCTGTTAGCTGGCGAGGATTTTAGCGGCCGAGCATGCGGCGGTGACCGGTTTCGGTGTCGTTGCCCTTGTCGCGGGTGAAGACCTTGCCTGCCGCCTTACCTGCGTCCTTGACGCCCTTGAGCAGGGAGCCAACCACGCCGGAGGGGTCTTCCGAACCTTCGCCGCCCTGTACGCGCGGTGCACGCGGGGTGATCATGAGCTCTGCGGGGAAGTAGGCGGGTGCGTCGCCGAATGCTTGGCGGGTGTTGCGCACGACGTCCTTGCCGAGGGCCAGGTTTGCGCCGCCGCCAACGACTGCACCCACGCCGAAGGGCAGGGCACGGCCGAGCAGTGCGCCGGTCTGGCGGGTCAGGAATCGGCGGATGAACATATTGCGGATGGTGCGTTCGACGCTGAACATCTTGCCGCCGGAGGAGTTGCCGAGCAGCATGCCCCACTTGTTGGAGACGCCGCTTGCCTTACCGGTCTGCAGGAGCACGGTGTTCATGAGCTGGGAGCCTTCGTCACCGAGCATGATTGCCATGACCATAGAGCGGGCGGTTTCGGCGTCGTGCACGTGCACGCCGTGCAGTTCTGCGACTGCCTGGGCGTAGAGGGCGGTGCGTTCGAGGTAGCCGCCGACTGCGAGCGCGGACAGACTCATGGAGGTGACGGTGCCTACGCCGGGCACGAATGCGGATGCGCCGGTGACGCCGCCGATGGCGGTGATGTCGCGCAGGTAGGTGCGGTCGAGGCGCTTGTGGATTTGTTCGGGGGTTTCGTCGGGGTGCGCTTCACGGAGTTTTTTGACGATGGACAGCGCGAGCGGTCGTTGCATGCGCAGTACGTTGTCGAGGGTGGTGGTTAGCGCGGGACGGGGGTTGCCGTCTTCATCGAATAGAGACTTCTTCGGGTCAAGCATGCTCTCAGTAAATCACGGCTGGGTGAATATTTCCTGAATATGGGGGCTGTGGTGGGGTTTGGGGGTGTTTTTTCACTGAGGGCGTGCGGGTGGCGTGCGGTTGGTTAGGGTGTTTTGGTCATTATTTGCGCCCATTTTTAAAGCGCGTAAAATTGTCCTAGATTACACACTATTCATTGTTTGCATAGTGCGTGACCTGTTTCACGACGATTCGGGGTCGCGCCTGATAACAGATAGCGGCTGACACCTCTTCTGGACTAATAAGGATTGCTATGACTTCTTCCACCCATACGCCCAATGCTGCGCGTTCTCCTGTGATGACTCAGGGGTTGGGTGTTGCGTACGCGACCGGCGCGATTATTTCGGCGCAGTTCGGTGCGGCTCTTGCTAAGCAGCTGATGGGCGATTTGGGCCCGTGGGGCGTGGTGACTCTGCGCCTGTTGACCTCCACCATTTTGATGTGGGCGTTTTTCCGCCCGCAGATTCGTTCGTGGACTCGCGCGCAGTGGCTGACAGTTATTGTCATGGGTATTGCCCTGACCGGCGCGAATGCGTTCTTCTATGTGGCGATTGAGCAGGTTCCGCTGGCGATTGCGGTGGCTATTGAGTTCATGGGTCCGCTGGTGTTGGCGACGGTCATGTCGCGCCGCAAGCTGGATTTGGTGTGGATTGCTCTGTCCTTTACGGGTATGGCGATTCTGACCGCTGAGTCGCAGGCGAAGCCGGAGGATTTCGCCCTGGTGGGTGTGTTCTTTGCGGTGCTGACCGCTATTTCTCGTGCCGCCTACATTCTGGCGACTGAGAAGGTGGGCGCGCTCATCCCGGGTATGGGTGGCATGGTCATGGGTAACGCTGTTTCGACTCTGCTGGTTCTGCCGTTCCCGTTTATTCTGAGTGGCAATAACCTGCTGAAGGTCACCCAGGATGTGAACCTGCTGGCTATTGGTTGCCTGATGGGTCTACTGGCTTCTGCTCTGCCGGCGCTGGGTGAGGTTTCTTCGCTGCGTCTGTTGCCCGCGCATATTTATAGCGTGGTGCTGTCCCTGGAGCCTGCGATTGCGGCGGCTGTGGGTATTGTGATGCTGTCGGAGCCGACCGGCCTGATCCGTTGGGTTGCTATTGCTCTGCTGGTGGCTGCGAGTATCGGTATTTCAATTTCTCACGCTCGCGCGCAGAAAAAGGCGCAGGAGGAAGGCACCATAGAGGATCCCGATCGCTACCTGCCCGGCGCGGTGGATGCCCACGCGGTTGATATTGCGCAGATGGCAACAAGTTCCATTACGCTTCCGTCGGCTGCTCAGATCAAGGCTGACCGTGAGGCGAAGGGCCTCTAATCTGCTGAACTGTAGCCGTGTCAACGGTTTCTAGCACCCCCGGGTGACGAGTAGGATAGTATCTCGTGTTGCCCGGGGGCGCGCTCTGTTAACTGCCTTTAACTGCGCTGGTCAGGTTCTTGCCCCCGCCCGAATCGATACGTCACCTGTACACCTTGAGAGATGCACCGCCTCCCTGTGAGGCGCAGGAAGGAGAATCATGCCGCATACTTCATCTCAACGTCCTACACTGGGCATTATGTTTGTGCTGATATCCTGCTCGTCGCTGCAGTTCGGTGCCGCGTTCGCGGTGACGCTCTTCCCGCTGTTTGGTGCTCTGGCTATTAGCGTCAGCCGCCTGGCGATTGCTTCCATGGTGGTGGGTAGCACCGTGTGGTTGGCGGCGCGTTGGCGTACCCGCCGCGGCGGCGAAATGCCACTGGGTGCGCTGTCTTGGTCGAAGGAGCAGTGGCGTGCCGTCATCATTTTCGGTATGACTTTCGGTCTGATGAACGGCTTCTTCTATTGCGCGATTGACCGCATCCCGATTGGTTTGGCGGTTGCGGTGGAGTTCTTGGGCCCGCTGGCGTTGGCGTCCATGCTGACGCGCAGGCTCCGCGACGCGGTGTGGGTGCTCTGCGCCCTGGCGGGCATGCTGGTGCTCGGCTATGAGGCGGCGGTTGGTAAGGATACCGATTACCTGGGTCTGACGTTCGCGTTGATTGCTGGCGTGTTCTGGGCTCTGTATATTCGCTCTAGTGCGAAGGTGGGTGCTCTGGTTCCGGGTGCGAGCGGCCTGGCGGTGGCGATGCTTGTTGGTGCTGCGTTTATTGCCCCGGTGGCGGCGGTTGTTCCGGCGCCTCAGCCGATTTGGAATGCGGCGCAGGATCCGATGCTGCTCCTCATGATTTTTGGTACCGCCATGTTCGCTTCGGTGATTCCCTATAGCGCGGAGCTGATGGCTCTGCGTAACCTGCCGGAGCGCGTATTTAGTGTGCTGATGAGTATGGAGCCCGCTATTGCGGCGATTGCCGGTTGGGCGCTGCTGAATCAGGAGACCGGCCCGATTCGTTGGGTGGCGATTTTCCTGCTGATGACTGCGAGTGTGGGTATTACGCTGACCACCACGAAGGGTGGTTCTCCCCAGCCGAAGGATGACGGCAAGGACCCCGTTCCCATGCCGCTACCCGAGTAAAGCCAAAGTCCCGAGTAAAAATCCAAATTCTGCCGGCGTACAGCGCGCGGCGTATAGAAAGCCCCTATAGAAAACTCATAGAGAAAACCGTTGAGGCGGGTACCGGCTAGGTACCCGCCTCAACGGTTTTGTATGTCAGGTTTAGCTCTCAGCCAGCTCGTCCAGCAGGTCGCGCAGCTCATCGGTGGTGAGCACCTCCGCCGGATGCGGGCCCAGGGCGTACAGCCAGTCCTGGGTGTCCTCGTCCAGCTCACGGGCGGTACCAACCAGCACGAGGTTGCCCTCGTTCTGCCCGCTAATCATGGAACTTTCGCACAGGCACCACACGTGATCGAAGACTTCCAGCATGGCGGTTGCCTGCAGCTGGAAGAAGGGCAGACCCGCGTCGTCACCCACGTTTATGGCGACCATGCCGCGCTCACTCAGGGCGTCCTTGAGTTCGCGGTAGAAGTCGCGGTTCGCCAGGTGGGCGGGGGCATCCATGCCGGTGAAGATGTCGAGAATGATCGCGTCGAAGCCGGGCACGCCCAGCAGCTCGGGCAGGTTCGCCAGCTGCTCGCGGGCATCCCCCACCACCAGCTGGCAGTTGGTTCCGGCGGGTAGCGGCAGGCGGTCCGTTACGAAGCCCACGAGCTCGGGTTCAATATCCACGGCAACCTGGCGGGAGCCGGGGCGGGTCGCCTGAATATAGCGCACGAGGGTGAGCGCACCGGCGCCCAGGTGTGCTGCGGTGATGGGTTCGCCGGCGGGTGCAAGCGCATCCACCGCGTTTGCGATGCGGCGCAGGTACTCGTAGAACACGTAGCCGGGGTCCGCAATATCCACGTGGGACTGCTCGGCGCCACCGATTTCGAGGACGTGGCCGTGATCGCTGAACCCGTCGGGGTGAATTTCGGCGCGCTGCCCGCCGGAGAGCTGAATGTGTGCCACTACTTCACGCCAGCTTCACGCTTGAAGGTGCTGACCAGGTCGTCCACCGAGGAGGAAGAATCCAGACCCTCAACGACCTTGTCGTTCACGGCGAAGGTGGGGGTGCCCTTCACACCAATCTTCACGGCGTGCTCGTAGTCGCGCTGAATGGGCTTGACGGTGTCGGAGGCGAGTAGGACCTTGTCGAATTCTTCGACGTTCAGGCCCAGTTCCTTGGCGTAGTCGTTGAAGAGGGTGCGCAGCTTGTCGCGCTCTTTGATGTTCTTCCAGTCGTTCTGGGTGTTGAAGAGCTTGTTCGCCATTTCGAGGTGCTTACCCTGAGCTGTTGCGGCTTCTACGGCGAGAGCGGCGGGTACGGCATTGGCGTGCATGTTCAGCGGCATGTGGCGCACGGTCACGTTCATGATGCCGTCAAGCTTCTTGGCGGCTTCTTCGAACTTGGGTTCTGCCTTGGCGCAGTAGGGGCACTGGTAGTCGGTGTACAGGGTTGCGGTGCCTGCACCGGGTACTTCGCGGTTGAGGCGGTAGCCGACATAGCCGTCATCGGCGGTTGCCGAGCCGCTCATAGAAGCCGAGGAATCCGCGGATGCCGAAGCGCTCGCAGTGGCGCTCGCGGATGCGCTTGCCGAGGTTGCGGCGGTGCTTGCCGAACCGCTCGCAGATGCCGATGCGGAGGGCTGGGAGGAGCTGGAACCGCATGCGCTCAATCCCAGGGCTGCGGCGGGCACTACGCCCAGCAGCAGGGTGCGGCGGTTGAGGGGTGAAGTCATGGTGGTTCCTCTCTATGGGGGGCGGCTGTCTGTGGTTGATGTGTCAGTGGTTGTTGGGCGCGGTGAGGCGCGATTAGCCGCCGTGGGTATAGGGTTTATTGTATGCCTCTGCCCTGAACATTCCCTATCTTCGGGCGGGTTTACGGGGTGAATGCAGTGCACACCATAGGCTCTCTGCCGTCTGCTCTCGGTAGCGGTCACGGTGCTGAAAGTAATTAGCCTCTCCCCCGCCTTTTTGGTACTATTGCGGGGTATGCACTGTTCGTCGGCTGCTTTCGGGCGGTTGGGAACGAACGCATATGTGCCTCTATAGCTCAGGGGTAGAGCATTTCCCTCGTAAAGAAAAGGTCGTGGGTTCGAATCCCACTGGGGGCTCCACATCCGCCGTAACGCGTGCCGGTTTCCGGTGTGTTGCGGCGGTTTTTAGCATCTGAGAGATGTCACGTATCTCGCAGGATGTCACCATCGATTTTTAGGAGATTCTCGTGTCTTCTCATTCCTCAAATACTCAGCGTCTGCAGAACCGTTCGCAGGGTGGTCGCGCCTCTGCGGACCCTGCACGCCCGATGAGCCCCACGATGCGTTTTGCTCTGGTGTACGTGCTGGCGCTGGTGGTTTCCCTGGCGGTGTGGTTCTTCTACCGTTCCGTGTATGAGGATGACACCTCGTTCCTGGTGCCGATTGTGATTTCTTTGGTGACTTCATACGTGTGCGCTCATGCGCTGACGGGCGGCAAGTCGCCCCGCAACTAGTAGCTAAGTTGTAGCGCGCCAGAGGTTTCAGGCAGACAAAAGCCGCACATCCTGTTCCCCGTTCAGGGGTTGGATGCGCGGCTTTTTACGCGTGTACTTTAGGCGAGCACCTTACTTGGATGCGCGCTGGAAGTCGCTGTCGGTCTTGCCCCACAGGCCGTAAACCTTGGCAAGTTCCTTGACCTTCTTTGCACGCAGGTAACGCGGCAGGTAGGAGCCGTCGCGGGGGCCGTCGAGGGGCACGTCGAGCATCTGGTGTGCTTCTTCGATTTCAATCTCGCTCGGGGAGAATGCGGCGTTGATGGTCTCGGTCTGGCGGATGTCGAGGGTAATCTTACCGGTCATGCCGTGGTCGTTCGCGTAGCCGCATGCCTTGGAGAGGTCGGCACCGTATGCGCCGAGGGTCGGGCCGTCGATGGGGCCGGGCAGACCACCCAGGGTGGAGGCGATGACCAGCTGCGAACGCACGTAGGCGAGCGCCATGGGGGTTGCGGAGGAGCCGGTGTCGCGGCGGTAGTCGCCTGCGCCGAATGCGAGGCGGAAAGTGCCGATGGCGCGCGCAATTTCGATGGAGTGGTGCACGCCGAGTGCGGACTCGATCAGCGCGATGATGGGGGTTCCGGGGGGCAGCTCGGCTGCGGTGCGGTCAATGTCGGTGGCGTGCTCTGCGGTGGCGAGCATGACGCCTCGCAGGCCCTTCACGTTCTTGAGGGCCTTGACGTCCTTCCACCAGTGTTCGGTGGTGATGGCGTTGATTCGTACCCATGCGACGACGCCGGAGTTGAGCATACGGACGACCTGTTCGCGGGCGGCGTCCTTCTCTTCGGGGGGGCAGCCGTCTTCGAGGTCGATGATGATGGAGTCAGCCTCGGATTCGAAGGCCTCTTCAAAAACTTCTTCGGAGGAGTTGGCGCGCACGAGGAGCCAGGAGCGTGAGAGGCTGGGGCGCAGCTGACGCGCACGCTCATTGCGGTGGAATTCAAACATGGTGTGTGACTTCTTCCGTGAATTGTATATGCAGTGGGTTGTGCCGTAGAGGGGCAGGAAAAAGCCTGCGGTTCTTCCGCGCGTACCATCGCATTGTGTCGTCACCTCCATTGTGACGGAACCGCATAAGAAGTGTCCTACACCTCTTCTTTAAGCCTATCGCCTGTTGAGGTGCACATCAAACTAGCTCACCTGTTAGTCACCGTTCGACTTTGCCCTGCTCACGTGGCGGACGCGGGTCAGGGTGCGGGTTGGGTTGCATTGTCAACGAACCTGCCCGCAGCATCCGGTGCGGATACTGCGGGCAGTTCAGAAGTTTACGATTAGGCTTCCACCAGTTGGGTGCGACCCACCGGAATACCGTCGTCGAAGGTCAGCTCGCCGGCGGCTTCCTTCTGGGCGCGCTGAATCAGACGTTCGGCGTCTTCAATGTGCTGGATGACGGTTTCCACGCGACGGTGCACGCTCACCTGGCGGTCGCATCCGGTAGCACAATTGCCGAAGCAGCGTGCCATGGCGAGCGCTTCGGCGCAGAGTGCCACGGCGTTACCTGCCTTGGAGAGGGCGCGGTTCAGGTCGGAGTAGGTGCCGAACGGGGAGGCGGGAATATCGCCGTCGCTGGGGGCGAGGCGGTGCGCTTCCATAGCGACTGCACGCACGCGCGGAATCAGGTCGGCGAGCGCGTTTGCGTCCGGCACGATGAGCTCAATCATGGAGGTGGACGAATCGGTTGCCGCTAGGCGTTCGAGGACCTGGTGGAAGCGGTCAATGCCGCGAATAAACCGGTCGTGGGATCGGCGCCAGATGCCTTTGCCGAGTTCGGCGTCGTCGCGGCGCGATTGCAGGTAGCTTTTAAGTCCCATATGTCCTCCTCTGCGTGGTGTGTGTGCCGTGTTTATTGGTCGGTGGAGGCTGCCGGTGATGGGCTCTGCGGCGACCCGCAAACCTCCCTATACTTAGGTTACCCTAAATCTCTTTTAGTGACGAGCTGTCAGCAGTCAGCTGATTATTTCAAACCCAGATTTTCTTCACGCCCCTCACGCGACGCTCCCCGCGGCGCCAGCCTAAAAAGGCACCGCGGGGCGCAACGATTTCTAGACCATGCGCAGCACAATCTTGCCGCGATGCTGACCCGAGTCGAAGTATTCGTGGGCGGCAGCCGCCTCCTCCATGTCGAAGATACGGTCCAGACCCACGCCAATCCTGCCGGATTCAATCAGCGGCAGCACGTGTTCACGTACACCGCGCAAAATCTCAGCCTTCTGCTGATCCGAACGGGTGCGCAGGCTCGTGGCGTGCACCGACAGGCGGCGGGAGAGCATATACCCCAGGTTCACTTCTGCTTTAGCGCCGCCCATCAGACCGATAATGCACAGGTGCCCGCCATCGGCGAGGGTGTGCAGATTGTCGTCCAGGTACTTTCCGCCCACAACGTCGAGGATGTAGTCGGCGCCGCGTCCGCCAGTTTCAGCCAGCAGAACTTCACGGAACGAATGTTCGGTATAAATAATGGGTTCCGCACCTAGTGAGCACACATATTCTGCTTTTTCCTCGGTGCCCACGGTTGCAAACACGCGTGTACCTACGGCGAGCGCCAGCTGGATGGCGTGCACACCGATACCGCCGGTACCACCGTGAATGAGCACCACCGCGGGTTCGCCGTCTTCCTTGAGGTTTTCGGCGGGGTTCATGCTCATGCCGCAGGTGAGCACCAGGTTCGAGTAGACGGTTGCCGCGACTTCGGGAATACCGGCGGCTTCGGCGAAGCTCAGCTGTTCGGGTACGGGTAGCACGTGGTCGACCGGTACGGTCACGTAGTCGGCGTAGCCGCCTCCAGGCAGGAGCGCCATGACGGGGGTGCCGCGGTTCTCTACGGAGGCGCCTTCGCCGACCGCTTCGATAATGCCGGCTACTTCGAGGCCGTAGATGGCGCTCGCGCCGGCGGGCGGCGGGTAGAATCCGCGGCGCTGCAGGGCGTCGGCGCGGTTGATTCCGGCGGCGTGAACGCGGATGAGAACTTCGTGGAATCGGGGTACGGGGGCGGGGACTTCGCTGATTGTCAGAGCCTCAGGTCCACCGTGACTGTTCTCAATAATTGCTCTCATGAGTCCTCCTCATTGCCGGAAGCACCATCGTTGGTGCGCGATTTACAGAAAGCTTATCGCATGAGATAATCTCGTAGTGCCCTGCGGCACGGTATTGCCATAAAATGCCGGTCTCTGGTGCGTATGGATGGTTGTCCGAGCGGCCGAAGGAGCTGGTCTTGAAAACCAGTAGGCGGTAACCCCGTCTCAAGGGTTCAAATCCCTTACCATCCGCGTTATAGCTTCTGCTCCACGTGTGGAGCGCAAAGAGCCCCGTTCCTCGTATTGAGGAACGGGGCTCTTCGCATATGCCGTTTCGAGTTACCGGGGGCGTCGTTAGTGTATGCCTGACAAGGCGTTTAGAAGCGACGTGACGAGGACTACGATACCGATGAAGATGCATAGCTCCAGCCCGTTAAGAATCAGACCACCGATGGCACGCGTACCACGCCGCCTTGCCGCGAACCCCAGCCAGATACCCAGGACATTCAGCACCGGCGCAACGAACACTACCCGCAGACCGCTTTCTCCAAGATCATGGAAAATCAACCAGCACCCTAGAAAGAACGTCAGCGGGCCGAGAGCGCCGAAAAGCAGGGAGAAGGTCGCTACCCTTTTACCGTCTTGTGCCCCTTGCACGTCGGAAGGTTGCTCGCTCGCAAGTTGCGACCAATCGTCCGTGTCGTCAACGTCGGCCTGGTAGCTGTCATTCGCCTGGTAGAGCTTGGCGTACTCGGGGTTGTTATCAAAATCTTCGTTATTTTGGGGTAGCTGCGACATCGCATCCAC
>NZ_KV811056.1:28365-68035 GCF_001812975.1 Rothia sp. HMSC073B08
GGTAGCTGCGACATCGCATCCACAACCTTTCAATACCGGGTGTTAAGTGTCTAGCGACTCGAGAGAGCATCTGGGCTCACTATCGAGCCGGCGTCGTTAGTTGATGCCTGACAAGGCGTTCACAATCAGCATGATGAGGGCGGCGATACCGATGAAAATGCATAGCCCCAGCCCGTTGAGGATCAGGCCACTGCTGGCACGCGTACCGCGCCGCCTCGCCGCGAACCCCTGCCAGATACCCAGGATGTTCAGGATTGGGGCAAGGATAGCTACCTGCAGAGCACTTTCTTCAAGACCTTGGACAAGACACCAGAACCCTAGAAAGAAAGACAGCGGGCTGAGGAAGCCAAAAAGTAGGGAGAGGTTCGCTGCTCTTTTACCCGCCGCTTGATCTGAGAACTCATCCAGAGACTCATTTGCGGGCAGTAGCTGCTCGTCAGATGTATCCGGGCTAGGCAGCTCGTTGTTATCTTCCTGGTAGAGCTTGGCGTATTCGGGGTTGTAATCGAAGGCTTCAATGTTTTGGGGTAGCTGCGACATCGCATCCACAACCTTTCAGAATCTACACGCGTTAGTTGAATACCTCAGCCTGGTGCTTCGCAAAAACCTATTCGGCATTGAACCACGCCCACACAATCAGTACGTACCCAAGGACAAACACAGCGATAGCTATCCAGCTCAGGATTCGACCCGCAAGAGAAACTACGCCGTAACTATCCGCTTCCTTAGCTTTCTGTAGACCAAGGACACTCAAGATGACAGTGGGGATACCGAAAAACCACGAACCCAACACCAAGATGTTGATGAGGCTGAGCACACCAAAAGTGAGTGAAAGTTGGGAGGCTCGCTCCCCTAGATTAGTCGCTGTTTTCCCACCGCTCTGTATCATAGGGGGCTCTTCAATATCAGCACCCTGTTTGTGGCGATGAGGTTTCGAGCGCAGACCAGCTGCTGGGTCGGAATACGGGCCTAGGATTGGATCCTGCATCGTTGCATCATAACCTTTCAATACCGGGTGTTAAGCCCACCCTATGCTTTCCCCGCCGAGAGAACAAGCATGTCGAGCCGATTCCACAAAACATACGGCATACACACAGCAAAGCCCCGCTCCTCGCATTGAGGAACAGGGCTCTTTACATATCACATACGAAAGACCATGAATTCGACTCTCGGCCATCCAAACTTCCTAAGCCGGTTACGACACTATCCTTTCAAGGTGAAAACAAGCATTAACAGGGCAATAGCCGCCAGGACTGATAGGGCGATGGGCAGAATCACACCAATCCAGCTGAGGATATGCCCCGCCTTTGCCGGTACGCCGTGACATTCCGCGTCTCGTGCAGACAAGATTCCCAGGATGCCCAGAATAAAAGATCCGAGGAGGGTGTAGGGCAGCAAGAACGTCAAGAGGATAAGCACCACGCTGATGATGCCAAAGGTCAATGACCGTTGAGCCAACTTACGCCCTTCTTCCAGGATGCCCACAGGTCCGACAATATTCCTCGGGTAGCTCGGGTAAAACTGACGTGTAGGTAGTGGTTGGTTACCCGGGGCGGATTGCCCATTGTTATTTCCCGGGTGGAGCTTGGCGTATTCGGGATTGTCATCAAAAACTTCATTATTTTGGGGTAGCTGCGACATCGCATCCACAACCTTTCACGTACCGACACAGATGCTAAACCCACCCTAGACCTTCCCCCGCGCGGGAACAAGCATGTCAGGACCAATCCACGAGATATACGGCATATACACAGCAAAGCCCCGTTCCTCGTATTGAGGAGCGGGGCTTTTGCGTACCCTCCAATGAGGGTGAAAGTGTTTAGAAGAATGCCAGTATCTGCACAGTCTCCACGAGACTAGAATTTGCGGCAGAATCAGAAAGAGCCAGCATAATCGCCAGCAGAAGACCTCCGCCGAAAAGCACCAGGAACATGCCACCAATGGCTACGCTAATCCAGTTCAAGATACGACCAGCTGAAGCAGCCACACCATAACGCTCTGCCTCATTAGCCTTGAGAATACCGATAACACCCAGAATCAGGGAAGGCAGACCAAACAGCCACCAGCTGAGAGTCACTATACACGCCAAGCTGATAATACCCAGCACCGTGGAAGTCTGAGCTGCCTTCTCACCGGCAAGCTGCTCGGGGGTCTTCTGCAAAAAGCCCACAGGAACCATCATGGGCTGACCGTACTGGTCGGGCTGCTGGTACTGCTGACCGTACGGGTCATACTGATTCTGACCATACGAGTCTTGACCGTACGAATTCTGACCGTACTGGTCATAAGAATACTGATCGTAGGAGCTCTGCCCGTACTGGCCATACTGACCGTACTGAGTGTTCTGCCCGTACTGAGTGTTCTGGTTGTACTGCTCGTTCAGACGGTTGTAGTCCGGGTTGTAGTCGTAGGGGTCTGAACCCCGAGGATTCTGAGACACGGCATCTCACTTTCGTACGGCTGGTGTGCGTTAAACCTAATTCACCCTAACCCATGAATGGAACGGGTACAACTACATCCGCTATCCAAGCCCCCACAATGCACCGCAATGCATTAGCTAGCCGCTCTAACGGATATGCAAAAGCCCGCGGACACACAGGGCGCTCGCGGGCTTTCTGTAGCCAATCTCCATGGAGGATGCTGGCTAAAACGCTATAAGGTCCTAGCCCAGGTTCTTGAGAGCACCCAGCGCGACAACAATAATGCTCAGGACCAGAGCAGTACCACCGATAATGGAACCAGTCAGTGCCAGACCACGGGACTGCAGCTCAGGGACACGCAGAGACGCCAAACCAAAAGCCAGGCCCAGTGCGCTGAAAAGCGGGCTTAGAAGGACCAGACCAATAGCGCCAAATACAATAGCGAGAATCGACAGAATCTTCGCCCTCTTCATCTGAGCCTGCTGCTCGGGGGTCGGGACCGGCTGACCGTACGGAGCCTGCTGACCATACTGGGGTGCCTGCTGGCTGAACTGGGGGTCCTGGTTGAACTGGGGCTGGGGGTTGTTGGGGTTTTCAGACATGATTTCTCGCTTTGCTGAGTGATGAGGTGCCTCTGATGTGCTGTATCGGAAGATAAAACGTCAGAGATGCCCTCTATTTATCGGTTGGGACTCATGCAGTGTACCGAACATGCTTATGAACCTCAAAGCCCCTAGCCCATAGTCCACGACGAAAAACCCGCGTCAGGTGACCATAAAAACTGCTACAGCTAAGCAGGCGGACACGCAAAAGCCCGCGGACACACGGGGCGCTCGCGGACTTTCTCTGACCAGTAGCTATGAACGATATTGTCTAAACATGCATCATGACCAGAATCAATAGCAGCATCTCGAAAGGCACAGTCAGGATACCAAGCAACATATTCATAACTCCCAACGCAACACCAGCCACACGCATATGACCGCGGTGGCGTGAAGCAATCGCTAGAACCCAGCCCGTAAGACCCAGAAGAAGGGAAGCGCCTCCGCCCGTCAAATAATTCAGCACAAAAACACTAATCAGCCCAAGAACACCGATAATGACCGAGGC
This sequence comes from Rothia sp. HMSC073B08, assembly GCF_001812975.1. Lineage (NCBI taxonomy): Bacteria > Bacillati > Actinomycetota > Actinomycetes > Micrococcales > Micrococcaceae > Rothia > Rothia sp. HMSC073B08. Next base: position 31,896 of record NZ_KV811056.1, read on the forward strand.
CATCGCAATAATCCAGCCCTGAGTGTGTGTGTTCTCCTGTTCGGGAAGAACATACACCGGCTGCGCAAACTGCGCAGGATGCACCGCAGACTGCGCAACCTGCTGACTATTGAAAGCCGGGTTATTCACAGAGGAGGGAGCACCCTGAGGAGGCTGAGTCTTCTGAGGAGCTTGGGGCATCTGAGGAACGGTGGTAGTCACGGATGGGGGCCTTTCTATCTGGACTGCAATGTCGCTTCTACCCTCAAAACTACATCACCTAAATACCTCAAACACCTAAATTCAGGGTATTTAAAGGTTAAACGGCTCTATTCACACGTTTCTCGCAGGTAAAGAAATCACGATCGCGAAGAAACTAACACCACCCCACCCGCATATATCTCTCGCACCTCACAGGTCGAATTGACCAAGCGCAAAACAGCCTATATTCTTATAGGGATGCGCTCACAAGCGCACCGTGGAGACGTGCCAGAGCGGCCGAATGGACTTCACTGCTAATGAAGGGTCGGGGTTAAACTCGACCGGGGGTTCAAATCCCCCCGTCTCCGCCACAAAAAGCCCCGTACCGGTTGGTACGGGGCTTTTGCTTTACCCATTTCATTCAGGCACGAAGCCTAGAAGCTCTTGGGCTAGAAGTTTCAGGACTAGAAGCTCTTGAAATCCACGAGGCGCGCATCCGCACCATCCAGCAGAGCCCACTCCCCCGGCACCTCAAACACCGCAATAGAAGAGGGCGGGAAACCGTAATACACATCCATGGACGCATTCGGGTCAGAATCAGGGCTCATCAGGCGCTGCGCGGCATCCTGTACACCGGGCAGATGCGACACTACCATCAGAGAATGAACATTCTCCGAAACGCTGTTGATGCGCGCAATAATGCGGGACGCAGACACCTCGTACAGCCCCTCATCCAGATGAGCGGTAGGCGCCTTCGCCCCCAAACCATCCGAAACCCAAGTCGTCGTCTGACGAGTACGCAAAGCCGATGACGACATAATCTGCTCCGGAATATAACCGCGAGCCGCCAGCCAAGCGCCAGCAGCGGCAGCCTGCTCATGACCACGCTTCGTCAGCGGACGATCAAAATCATTCAGACCCCAATCAGCCTCCGCATGGCGCATAATAATCAGACGCTTGACCCCGCTGCGGTACGAGCCAGATGCAGTGTTGGAAGAATTTTCAGCCATACACCCATTCTATCTAGAGGGCGCCGGAACATGCCGCACACCGCCACAGCACGCACACTAACACCCCCAGGCGGGCACAAGTAAACCCCGGCGCACCGGCATCACGCCAGCACACCGGGGTGCACTCTACAGAAGCTAAATTCTGTACACGCTAAATCGAGTATTCCGGAGCAGCCCAGACAACAACCTCGGGGTGCTCAAAGAAGCGGTAACCCTGACCGCGCACCGTACGCACGGTACCCGACAGGCGACCCAGCTTCGAACGCAGACGACGAATATGCACGTCAATCGTACGCTCATGCGGATGCTCGTCACCGGAGCTCCACAGCGCCTTCAGCAGCTCCTCACGACCCACGGTGCGGGAAGAGTTCTCCACCAGGTGTGCCAGCAGCTCGAATTCCTTGAAGGTCAGCATGAGCGGCTCACCATCCAGGAACACCTCGCGGCGCGCCAGGTCAATCAGCACACCCGAAGAGTGGCTATTCGTGGTCTCTGCTTCGCGGGCGACATGCGCCTCCGGGTGCATATACATTGCGGTCGGATCGCCGAGCGCATTACGTACCACCTCAAGGTCGCTACCCTCAGCATTCACTGGAGCCAACGCCACAGCGGCGTACGACTCCGACTCGGGAGCCAGGTGGTGTGCATAAGTGCGCAGATCCTGAACGATACGCACCAGGGAGGTGCCGTTCGCTGCAGCAAGTTCCTCGTTCAAACCAACATAGAGCACGAAGCCGCGTGCTTCATTTTCCTGAGCCTGCTTATGGGCAGAGTCACCGGCTGAGAAAGTCATCGGACGCAACGTTGCGGCCTGCGCAGCGGGACGCTGAGGCTGCACGACCTGGCGCTTAGCGGCGCGGCCGCGCTGGGAGATGTGGACATATCCAGGTACAGCGCCTGACATGGTTCAACCTTCTCTCAAAGTCTGTGTACGGGATCCCTGTCGTACGTAGTGTGGGGTGCGCCGGAAGTGACGCCGAGTCAAACAGTCCCCAATACCTGTTCGAGCTTCAATCCTCTTACTTAATATTTCTCCTATTTGACGGATAAATCAAGCGGATTCAGCATAGTGGATTCATCTTTATGGGCGAGAGGAGTACAATACCCCCTCTCGCGTTTTGGGGTTTCAGGGGCTACCTGAAGCTTTCAGTATTTTTTTCCCTTATAAATATTCATAGCTTCTTTTATTTACTGGTTTCACCCTGTATTTTCATGTGAAGCTGTGAATATGCTCAATATATTTTAAGCCCCTCAAAGCACTATAGTGTTCCTCATCACATATTATCAAGGGTGTTTCATAAACCCACACAAGCGCCCAACAACACCATAAACACCCAAGACAGCAGACCGTTAGACACACATCCCTCAACACCACACCATATGACCTGCACACGGCCTCCAGCAGACACAACAAAGCGCCCCCGCACATGCTTAAACATATGCAGAGGCGCCCCACTCACATCACGTGAATAACGCTGAAAAACTACTCAGCCAGACCGTACAGGCGGTCACCAGCATCGCCCAGACCCGGAATAATGTACGCCTTCTCGTTCAGACGCTCATCACGAGCAGCCAGGAACAGGTCAACATTCTCCATACCCTCAATGCCCTTCTCCAGAGCAGCAATGCCCTCAGGAGCAGCAATCAGGCACACGCAAGTCACAGACTCAGCACCACGCTCACGCAGGAACTTAATGGCCTCAATCAGAGTGCCACCGGTAGCCAGCATCGGATCCAGCAGGTACACCTGACGACCAGTCAGATCCTCCGGCAGACGCTCAGCATAAGTCACAATATCCAGGGTCTCCTCATTACGAGCCATACCCAGGAAGCCCACCTCAGCGGTCGGCACCATGCGAGTCATACCCTCAAGCATGCCCAGACCAGCACGCAGAATCGGAACAACCAGCGGCTTAGGATCAGCAATACGAACACCGGTAGTAGTCGCCACCGGAGTCACAACCTCAACCTCTTCCACACGAATCTCGCGAGTCGCCTCATAGGCAAGAAGGGTCACCAGCTCATCAACCAGCTGACGGAAAATCGGGGACGGGGTGTTCTTATCACGCAGAACACTAATCTTGTGAGAGACCAGCGGGTGGTCAAGAATCTTAATACGCATAATACGATTTTACCCACCCCCAAATCAGCAAGCACCGGCAAAGCCCCGGAAGTGGCACACAACCTATAAAACGAGGCGAAGTACCCCCGCACAAACACCCACCAACACACCCGCCAGCAGCACCCCAGAACAATCCAGGCATGCAAAAACCCGCCGAGACGAATCTCGACGGGTTTTCGTTGGTGCGGTGGTGGAGGGATTTGAACCCCCGTTGGCTTTTACACCAAACATCATTTCGAGTGATGCACCTTCGGCCGCTCGGACACACCACCAACAGTGGAAAACTATAGCACACCCCCAACAGGAGGGCAAGAATGAGCCTACATATCGTGCGCGTACGGCAGCCGGGTGTCGCCCCTTTCACGGCCCCTTTCACCGTGCCCTTTTCGACACCCGACACCGAAGTCCCGGCTACGTCTACAGACCCTAACAGGTCCGCCTAATGACGGATATACCCATCTACAACCAGCATGACAGCACGCGTTGCATCCTCAGCATTGCGCTCCGCCTGATGCACTTCACGATCCATAGCAAACATGTAAATCGCGCCGAACATAGAGATCGCAATCGCACGAGGATTCTGAGCGGTATCAACCGTATAGCGGCGAGCCACAGCCTCCGTCATCTCCTCCAAAAAATCCAGAAGATTCAGACGGTTATCGCTCATCGCCTCAGTCCAACCATCCGCACCCTTCCACGCCTCCGAAAGCCACATCCGAGTAAAACCCGGACGGTCCTCAAGATACTGGAACGCGGCGCGAACAGCACTCCGCAACGCCTCACGCGGATCAGAATGAACCGACGCCGCGCGACGCGCATCGCTCAGCAGCAACTGCGTGCCGTACTGAACCAGCTGATCCACCATGGTCTTCTTAGAACCGAAGTTGTAATACACGGTTCCCTTAGAAACACCCGCCCGGGCAGCCACCTCTTCAACAGTGGCGTACTCAAGCCCCTTTTCGGTCATGATTTCCATAGCAGCGTTGAACAACTTCAACTGAGTTCTACCTGTACGGCCGGGACGACGACTTGAAGCTTCAGCGACTGGGCGCTGCAACATCAGCAGTCCTCCCTCCCTTTTTGCAGATATATCTCTATTTTATTAGACAGTTTTCCCCCGGTGCGACCAAACAGGGTTTGTTACACCGTAATCTCCGGAGCCAGCTTCTTCAGCGACCACGTACGATCACGACGCGTGCCAATGTAACCCAACATCAGACCAGCCAGACCCCACAGAGTCAAAACCAGCATGATGCCCCACAGGCTCGACTCATTAATGCCATACGCCAAACGACGCGTACCCGCCACCGCATAACCCATCGGGAAGAAATCATGCATCCAACGAATCGACTCAGGCAAAGTCTCATACGGCATCGTGCCGCCCGCAGTAATCAGCTGCAGAATCAGAATGACCAAAGCAACAAGCTTGCCCGGCGCACCCAAAATCACCGTCAGACCGTGAATGAAGCCGGTAAAGACCAAAGCCACATAGCAGAGGAACAGCCACACCAGCCACGGATGAGCCATCTCAAAGCCCAAACCAAACTTAATCGCGGCAAACATCAAAGTCGCCTGAGCAATACCCACCAGGCCGAACGGCATCCAGCTACCGAGCATCACACGAATCGACGGAGCATGCGAAGCCAACGCACGGTTATTCATCACGCGCAACGTCTGAACCAGCATCAAGCCGCCAATCCACAACGCCAAGCACATGAAGAACGGGCCCATGCCCTCACCATAGTTACGGCCCGACGCCAAGGAATCATGCGACAAAGTCACCGGGTTCGACATCGTATCCGCAACCTTCGCCTGATCAGTCGGAGCAAGGCTCGGAACCTGCTTAACACCAGAAGCCAGGCCGCTCTCCAACGACGAAGTACCATCCTTCAACTCGGAAGCACCATCATTCAGCTGAGTAGAACCATCAGACAGCTTCGCCGTACCGTCAGAAAGCTGCGACGCACCATCCTTCAGCTCATTCGCACCATCAGCCAACTTCTGCTGACCCTCAACCGCAGACTGCTCTTTCTCCGCCAGAGTACCGCTACCATCCTTCAGCTCGGCAGTACCGCTCTTCAAAGAATCGGTACCCTCCTTCAGCTCAGAAGCACCACCCGACAGAGTCGCAGAACCACTCGCAAGGCTCGAAGCACCCGAAGCAATCTTAGAATTACCATCAGCCAGGCTCGCCGAACCTGACGCCAACGAGGACGCGCCAGCATCCACACGAGCGGCGCCATCAGCTACCGACGAAGCGCCCTTGGCAAGCGAAGACGCACCGGAATCCAGCGAATCCACGCCAGCAACCAAAGTCTGAATCTTCACCGCAGTCGACGACGAACCATCAGAAATACAATGGCTCGACTTCAATGCGCTCAGCTTCGACAGGGCATCAGCAGCGGCAGCATCACGAGTAGCCAGGTGCGACTGCAGAGCCTTCTGATTCAGCTCAGCAACCTCATTCTTCGTCTCCTCAGAATCAACAGCAGCCACCAGCTGATCAGCCTGCTCCTGAGTCAACGTACCCGCCTCAACCAACGGCGCCAACTGAGCACGCATCTTCTGTGCAGTCGCAGACACCACAGTATTCGACAAGTCACGACCAAAATCACCACTACCAGCAGACGTATCCGTCTCATGCAGGCGCGTGCACATCGCATTCAGCTCAGCCGGCAACTCACGAATACCCGCCTGATCCATGCCAGTACGCATCTGATGAATACCCGACGCCAAATCATTAGCGCCCTTCGCAACCGCCGCCGAACCACTCTTCAAGCTCGCGGTACCCTCAGCCAGAGTCGCCGAACCGTCCTTCAACTTCGCCGCACCATCAGAAGCAGACGCCGCAGCCGAAGCCAAAGTCGACGAACCATCCTTCAAGCTCAAAGCACCATCGGCAAGCTTCGACGCACCAGAATCCAGCTTCGCCGCGCCAGAATCCAAAGTCGACACACCATCAGCAAGCTTCGCGGCACCCTCCGCCAACTGCTTCTGACCATCCAACAACTGGGACTGACCATCAGCCAAGGAGGAGGTGCCATCCTTCAGCTTCACGGCACCATCATTCACCGTGGCAGTGCCGTCCTTCAGCTGAGTGATAGCATCCGCCAGCTTCACCGTGCCGCTATTCACCTTCGACGCACCATCAGCAGCCTCACCCATCTTCGAATGAATAGTCGTGAAGCTAGCCAACAGCGAATTCGCCGTAGAATTACCGACCTTCTCAGCCACCGAATCACGCACCGCAGTGCCCGCCTTCGTGACAATATTCGTCAGCACATAGTTGTTCGCGTCATTCGTAATGACCTCAATACCCGCCGAACGCGCATCAATAGTGCCCGTCTTACCGTCAGCATCAGGCTTGAACGAACCGGCACTCTGCAAATTACGGGAGAAGTCCTTCGGAATCACCATCGCAAAGTCATAGGTGCCGTTCTCCACGCCCTCAACAGCCTCAGTGCGAGTCTGCACCTGACGCCAATCAAACGTGCCAGCGTCTAGAAGGTTCTTCTTCACGTCCGCACCGGTATTCACCTGCTGACCCTCAGAATCCGTCGCGCCTTCATCCTCAACCACCAGGGCACCCACAATGCCATTCACATGGCCGTAAGCATCCCAGTTGCCGTACAGGTACAGGGCGCCGTACAGCAGCGGAATACAGGACATCGCGATGAGCACCAGAACCGGCAAAACACCGCTGGTCAGGCGCTTAAGCTCAACAAGAGCCACACGCAGAACAGTCATTCTTACTCCTTCTCAGCGTTTTCGCCATGTTCGGGGGAATCATTGGAGGGTTCAATCTCGCCCTCAACAGGAGCCGGCACGTTTTCCTCAGGGACACGACCGACCACAGCACGCGCACCATGCCACGATTCAGAAATATGCGGAACAACAGCCACAACCGTGCGAGGGTGGTCCTCATCGGCGGCAAGCTCCTCCAGGTACGGAAGCCACATGTACGTGTGGTTCAGGTGTCGGGAAGGAGTATCGAAAACCAGCAGGTCAGAGGGGCTATGCTGAGCCAAAGCAGCCATCAGCTCAATATTCATCTCGCCACTAATCTCATCCATCCACAGGCTGTCCAGCTCCTCAAGACCGCGCTCGGCCAACCAGCGGCTCGCACGGGAACGACCAAAAATTGGCAGGTTATAGGAGAGCATCTCCGACACATAATCGTGCACGCGCATATGCTGCTCAGGAGCAGTCACATCAGGAGAGTCCACCACGCTGCTGAGAGCACGCAGACGCTTCATCGAAATACGGCGAGGCTCATCATCGCCCTTGCTCCAGCTAATCGTTCCGCCGGACAGGGGAAGGCGACCAGTCAGCGCCAACGCGAGAGAGGTACGCTCCAACTGGCTATCCGCCTGAACGATAATGACTTCACCCTCGCCCACTGAGAAGGTGGTGCGGTCAAAAAGCGGAGTGTGGCGCCCTTTTGCCCAAATATTGTCAACGCTTAACACGGTTAGATCCCCTCAGAGAATGGATGGTTCGGGTGAGTTTCTGGGAGTCATCCGCGGGCACCGCGCGGGGTGTAGAACGTCAGGCGCGGGCAGGCGGAGGCTCCAATGCCTATATATGGTAGACCCGGTTATGTGTGATGTGGTGGGCTTTTCTTGAAAAACAGGGGTCATTTTTGAAATTTTTGAAGCATTTTTCAAATAAATCGGGTTTTTCGTACAAATAACACGAAAAGCCACGCAATCTCTGCGCGGCTTTTCGCGTTATACAAACCATCTTTAGGGGTGAGGCCTAGGGCAGGTCAGAGGCGGCGTTCCTTAAAGCAGTCCACCATCAGCTGCGCACACTCATCAGCACGCACCCCCGCATACACCTCGGGAGCGGGAGCAACCCTACCGTCACGCAGTACATCGTAACGACTGCCAGCAGCCCCCGTCTTCTCCTCCCAAGCACCAAAAACCACCGTCGAAACGCGCGACGCCAGGATTGTGCCGGCACACATCAGGCACGGCTCAACCGTCACCACGAGCGTGCACCCGTCCAGGCGCCACTGACCACGATGCGCCGCCGCCTGACGAATCGCGTTCACCTCCGCATGGGCACTGGGATCATGCTCCCGCTCGCGGGTATTGCCTGCCGAACCAATAATGGCACCCTGCTCATCCACCACCACAGCACCGATAGGAATCTCGCCACGCTCACCTGCAGCGGCACCCTCGGCGAGGGCGCGGACCATCCACTCGCTGTGTTCGGGGCGAGCGGGAATATCGCTGAGCACAGCGGAAGAACCGTCTGTGACCGTCAATTTTGAATATTCCGAATATGACATACAACCTCGTCAGGGGAATAAATAAACGTTAATAGGCGCAACTAGTGGGTAGTAGCCAAAGAGAAAGGATACACCGCAGAAGCACCCGCCAGCCGCAGCTCACGCGCCACAACCGTAAATGCCCACCGCGAATCAACCACATCAGACACCAGCAGAACAGGGCACCGATGCTCACTCACATAGTCCAGAACCTCTGCAGGTACCCGGTACGAGCGCAGCACATCCGCACAGCGAAACGCGCTATTACCGCCAAAGAAACGCGGCTCCCCCACCAGAGACACCCGGCCCAAATCCACCAGACGACCCACCGACGCCAATCCCCTACCCAGGGACTGAGCCAAACGAGGACGCACCGGCGACGGCAGAGTCAACACCGCCACCGGACGACCCGCCTCAGACCACTCCCAAGCGGCAAGCACCTTCACGCAGGCGCGCCCCAGCTCGGCAGGGGCCTCAGAATCAACCGGTTCACCCAGTTCATTCGTCGCCAGAAGCTCACGCAGACGAGTACCGTACCCCATGTCGCTCAGACGCGCCAAAGCGTAACCGGATTCAGCCTGCTCGTCCTTAGACAAACGACCGCGCGGCGCATCCGCACCCATCAGCTGGTCCAGCCCGCTCGGCCACATGCGGCGCGGTTGCAGGGGCACGCCCACCGTATTGAAGCTGCTCTGTGCCGCCTGCTGCGCCTCAGCGGGAACTTCAACCGGGTACCAGGGGCCCGCGCACACATCGCAACGGCCGCAAGCAGTCGCGGAAGCATCATCAAGCTGCTGAGCTAGGAAAAGCATACGGCACTGACTAGTACGTTCATACTCGAGCATGGCGTTCTGCTCCGCCACACGAGCCTGCGCCACCGCCGCGTAACGGGCACTATCGTACTGCCACGGCGAAGAAGTTCGGTGCCAATAGTTGCCTTCCTTCACGGCGGCACCCTCAACGTCCAGCACCTTCAGCAGAAGCTCCAGGGTGGAGCGGCGCAACTGAACGCGCGCCTCCAACGCAGTAATACTCAACCCATCCGGGGACTGGGCGAGGGCATCCAACACCGCCAGCGCCTGCTCCTCGTTAGGCATGGAGGCGGTCGCAAAATACTCCCAAATGGCGCGGTCTTCACGACCGGGCAGGAGCAGAACATCAGCGTTGACGGCACCTCGTCCGGCGCGGCCAATCTGCTGGTAGTAGCTCACCGCAGACGACGGCGCACCCAGGTGCACAACAAAACCCAAATCAGGCTTATCAAAACCCATACCGAGGGCACTCGTCGCAACAAGGGCCTTCACCCTGTTTTCCTTGAGTGCCTGCTCTGCAACCAGCCGCTCATCCGGGTCAGTTTTACCGGTGTAGGCGAGCACCTCGTAGCCGCTGGCACGCAGAGCATTTGCGGTATCTTCTGCCGCAGAGACAGTCAACGTGTAGATAATGCCCGAACCGGGCAGGCTGTTCAGGTGCGTGAGCAGCCAACCGATGCGTTGCGCCTCATGGGGCAGGGTCAGAACACCCAGGCGCAGGGACTTGCGGGACAGCGGACCACGCAGCACATGTACAGGTGCGGTGGTATCAGTGCTGAGCTGTTCGGCGATATCGCGGCTAACGCGGTCATTCGCGGTTGCGGTAGTCGCCAGCACCGGCACGCCCACCGGCAGAGATCTAATGAGCGAACCAATACGGCGGTAGTCGGGGCGGAAGTCATGGCCCCAGTCAGAAATACAGTGCGCCTCATCAATAACGAGTAGCCCCAGGCGCGGCAGCAGGTACGGTAGCCACTGCTCGCGGAACGCCGCGTTATTGAGGCGTTCGGGGCCCACCAGGAGTACGTCGAGCTCGTTAGCTTCGAGGCGGGTGCGGATTTCATCCCATTCGGTGACGTTCGCGGAGTTCACCATGGCGGCGCGCACTCCCGCGCGGGATGCCGCCTCGACCTGATCACGCATGAGGGAAAGCAACGGGGAGACAATAAGAGCCGGGCCCATACCGCGGGCACGCAACAGCAGGGAAGAAATGAAGTAGACCGCGGACTTACCCCAGCCGGTACGCTGCACGACGAGGGTGCGGGCGCGGTCGGCTACGAGGGCGCGAATCGCCTCGTACTGGCCGTCGTGGAACTCGGCATCAGCGACGCCGGTGAGGCGGCGCAACACTTCGCGGGCTTCAGTGTGCAGGAGATCGGTGGGGCTGGAAGCTGGCTGTTCGGGGTTCATGGTTCTCTCCAACAGTGGGTGGTTGGGTCAATCGCTACGCCGCGACGCGCCGTGCTCTCTTTCCATCATGTCACACCCCGTATCCTCCGGCTCTGCGGATGGTCATTTCTTGGGGAGGCGTGCGAGCGTCGCGTCACCTCCGGCTGTTTAGCCGAGATGGTGGGGAGATTTACGCCTCGCTCACCCGTGCGTCCGGCGTAAATGCCGGTAGAATTGTGCCAGTAATACACAGCCTCCGCATAGTTTTGCACAATGTTCACCATAGGTACGCTTTCTATGCTGGTGTTACTCCGCCGCCGATCCGTGCGTGCGGTCCACTCACAGTTCAGGATTTTTCATGACTTTTCTTGCCACCGCTTTGGCGCATCTTCCGGTTGCGCTCTTGGGCCTCGACCTTGAGCAGTTCCTGCTCGATACCGGCCCCTGGGTTCTGGTTGTTTCGGCAATTATCGTATTTATTGAGTCCGGTGTTCTTTTCCCGGTTCTTCCGGGTGACTCCCTGATTTTTGCTCTGGGTATGCTGCATGAGCAGATGGGCCTGTCCCTGTGGGTTGCATTCCCGGTCCTGGTGCTGGTTGCCATTGCTGGCGCTGAGGTTGGCTACCAGATTGGTGCCCGTTACGGCCGTAAGATCTTCAAGGATGACGCGAAGATTCTGAGCACCAAGAACCTGCACACTACTGAGGAGTTCTTCCAGAAGCGCGGTAGTTTGGCTCTGGTTCTGGGTCGTTTCGTGCCGATTGTTCGTACTTTTGTGTCTCTTGCGGCTGGTATTTCTTCGTACGACCGTAAGAAGTTCCACCTGTGGAATATCGTTGGTGCGGTTGCGTGGATTGGTTTGATTGGTCTGGCGGGTGTGCTGCTGGGCGGTATCCCGTTCGTGCACAACAACATTGAGTACATTGCTGTGATTATTGTGGCGGTTTCTGTGGTACCGGTTATTATCGAGTACCTGCGTGGCCGTTCGAAGGCGAAGCAGGAATCTGCTGAGTAATACGTGAGTCCTTCTCGGCTCCTGAGCCGGGGATGAGAAAAGGTGGGGATACCGTCTGGTATCCCCACCTTTTTGCGTTCTCTCAAACCCGGTGGAGGTGATGCCCCGGAAGCCAGCTACACCTCCGCGAGGTTACTTTACGCACATGCTTCGAAGGTCCTCGTGAGCTTTGAAGTACTGCAATACCTGCGGTTGAGCCAGAAGAATAATGATGGCAATATGCAAGACAACATCAAGTGCGGTCCTGCCTAGAGCCAGCACAAAGAAGACATTAGGATCTCCATAGTGGTATGCGCCTGCTAGCCCAATCACTTCTAGGACGGGTACACCAATCTGACTCAAAAGAGGAAGCAACAGCAAGCCCAATAGGTTAAGGACAAGGTATAGCGCACAGTCAACGATGACCAGTATGTGCGCCCAACGGGCTCCTTGCCAGAGCTGCCAGATGACGAGCCCGCCGATAGCGGTAAAGCCAATCCATGAAAGACCAGCGAATTCCACACCACGCCAGGCCATCACGTACAGGGATGATAGGGCGCCCAATACCATCACAGCGATTGCGCAACCCATCGCCGCACGCAGGGCGACAGGCTGCGAAGGGACGTAAACGACTCCGTAGGAGCCCGGCATGCTGTATGAAGGAGCGGGTGTGCCCGGAACCGGAAAGTTCGGTGCTGCGGCGTTAGGCTGAGGTGCCGGGTCAACAGTCGACGAGTTGGGGGCATTGTTTAACATCGTTTTTCTTTCTTGTATGTGCCCTACGCTGATGCGTAAGCCGGTGATTGTTCAGGTGATTGTTCAAACTTGGCAGGCTCATGCGAAACCTGCCTCAAGAGGCGGGCGGGGTTGCGCCCCGGTTAGTTATGTTTAACGCACGCCCATACGTCGCAGGTCTCCACGTATATGGATATACCGCCCCACCTGCGGCTGGCAGAGAAGAACAATAAAGAAGATACGGATGATGAAATCAAAGGCGAGCTTCACATACATACCCTCAAGGGTCATAAACGGACCAAAAAACATAAACCTGAACGCTTGCGAATTATAGTCATTGCTCAGGAAGAATCGGGAAGAGCCAGCTACAACCAAAATATCCAGAAGCATACGCAGTGCGCCCTCGATAATAATCACCACTCGCGCCCACTCATAACCCTCATTGAGGTACCAGGCAGAGACTACTCCAAGCACAATAGGGAGAATCATCGTAAGCCCCATGGTTGCGCCTGCCAGTACATACGCAAACATAAACTCTAGACCCACAAGAGGCTGCAAGGGGTACGTAGCCAGAAGCAAGACCACGCAAATGCTTACCATCCAAATAGCAATAGGGCGCGGGGGAAGATTGATAGCGCGCTGGACACCCGGAACACCATACACGGGGCGGGCATCTGCAGGAACCGGAAGATTGGATGCCGTTGCGGCGGGTGCCGCGAAGTTCGGTGCCGGAAAGTTCGCTGCTGCGGCGTTAGGTTGAGCTGCCTGCGGTGCCAGCGTGCCCGCGGAGGCACCGGAAGTATTGTTAAACATCATTGTTCTTTCTCTCGTATGCTCGCACTGTGGTGCGTCAGTCGGTGATTGTTGTGCTCGTATAGGTAGATTTGTCTTAAACGTACCTAAAAGAGTTATTTGATGTAGTTAGCTGAGAGAATAATACTTTTTCAGTATAGGGTAAGCTCTTCGAGCCTAGTAACGTTTTTATACGAAGCCTGGAACCTTTTAGGTAACTCAAAGGGTTTTACCAGCTAAAAGATTTCGATATTTAACGCAAAAGGGTGGAGATACCGTCTGGTATCCCCACCCTTTCGCATTCTCTCAAGCCCAGCAGAAGAGGCACAGAAATTTACCGCCCCCAAGCTCTGTTTGATGCTCACGCATCGGGCTCTATCACCGCCTTCTCACGTCAACAGGCCTTTAGTATGAGCCAGCCGCGTACGTGTATCGGCGCATACCTGGAGTGAACAGCAATACCGCTATCACCGCATGGCAGACAGTAGGCAGATTTACCAACGCAAGAACAAAGATGAAGTGCGCCAGCTCGGCGCCGCTCAGCGCCTGCACATCAACAGAGTTGAAGAGTATGACGGAACCAAAAATAGAAAAAAGACCGCCCAGCGCACCGAGAACACTCAAAATAATACTGACGATACGCGCCCAATTACGCCTCAGCCAGAGGAACAACAGGGCAATGAGGGTCACCGCATCCATCAGGATAATTTTGACCAGCGCAGGGATCGTTACTTGCACCAGCGCCTCTGAATTCATGGAGGTGTGGTTCGATTCCAAAGCACTCACAGTAGACTGGGTTGCCCCAATCAGAATAACTAGCGCGGTAAGCACCGTTACCCATATCAGAGCAGCGGGGCGGCCGTTAGAATGCGGCTGATACGGCTGGTTCTGCTGATAGTGCGGGGCTAGCCCCGGAGATCCATATTCTGACATCATTGTTCCTTTCTATGTTCCCCATCCCGCGCTACGGTGCGGGGGTCGAGGGGTGTTCTCCCCTGATGAGGTGCGTTCGCCGTCCTCATCATCAGCGAAAAGCTCTCGAAGTTCCGCCGGCACCTGACCGGCAGCCTGTCTCGTCTCAGACATCATCTGCTGGCGTTCTAGCGCACGTGCTCCGCTAACAACTTGTGTGTACGTCCTAATAGGAGCACGAGTCAGCAGCACAATCATGAGGATATGAAGGACAATCATAAGAGTGCCGCTAACGGTATCTACCAGGTAAGAGGCTGAAGACGAAGACCCGCCTATCGCCCTGGAGGAATACCTTGAGTCCGTGAAACTATTCGCAAAAATAAACACACCGTTAGCCGCTGCAAAAGCATTGCCGATGATGGTAAGAATGCGCGCCCACTCACGGCCATCCCAGACTTTCCAGAGGATAAAAATCGGGATGATGGAGGCGAAGAGGGTAAACGCCAGCATAGAGAAGAGAGTTCTCACCACCATCTCAAAATCGATATACGACTGCCATGGGAGCATGACCCTTAGAAAATTGCTAAGGGTCCCCAACGCAATCATGGCGGTTGCACACCATATGACGCTGCGCATAGCCTGCGGGCGCTTCGGAATTACCTGCTCGGCGGAGACAGTCGCGGTGTAGTCGGCGGTCGCCTCCCGATAGCCGGTAGTGGCGTGCTCGGGGGCGCTGTCGCCGGGTGCGTTGTCCTCTGCCGCACTACTCTCCACCGTGCTATTTTCAGCCTCGTCGGAGGGCAACAGCACGCTGTACTCGGGAACCGTGTACTCCGGATCGTTCAACGGCTGCTTTGGGGTGCGTTCTGACATCATTGTTCCTTTCTTCTCTTCGCTCCCCGCCCCGCACGCTGTAGCGCAGGGCGGGTGCAGAAGAGTCTCCCCATGAGGAGGGGCAGCACACCCTAGTTGAGGCGGTAGCCTTCCTCGGTGTACACGGAAGTATCCTTATAGCCGCGCTGTTCGCTACGGGAGTTCTTCCGCGCATCCGTGCGGCGGGTCATCTTGTACTGCTGCGCGGCCGCTTCTTCAGCCCGTCGGTTAGCTTCCTTCTCTTCCCAACGCGTCTGCTCTTCTTCTAGGTGAGCACGCGTTTCTGCGTCCTGATGCACAACAATCCAACCGTCACCAGCGTTCACCTGTTCGCGTGCGTTCAAGCGCGCCAATCGCGCAGCAGCCACATACGACCTGGTGGAACGGCTGATAAGCAGCACAACAATCACCAGATAGAAAGCCGTGAGAAAAGCTCCCATAATGTCACTCACCACGATGGAAACTACGTAGTCTCTGGGTCGTGACGTTAACGATTCATCCGCCAGTCTGGAGAAATAATCAGCCGAGATGAAAGACTGCAAATGCAGCGCCCCAACAAAAACTATAAAAGCGCTACCGAAGAGGGTGAGGAAGTACGCCCATCTACGGCCCTTCCACAATCGGCGAAGGACGAAAATCGGTATGAGAGAGAAGATGAAGGTAGCAAATATACCTGAAATGATGATGCCCGGCATCATTTCCATAACGCGATCTGGCACCTCGTTATGGATAGATACATAGATACGTTGGATTGCGGACAGAATAATAATCGCTGTAGCGCACCACATGACGCCGCGTAGCGCCTTCGGGCGCGGTGGGAGCACCACCTCAGGGGCGGCAGGGGTGGTAGTCGCGGTAGATCCAGCAGTAGCCTTCTCATCCCCGTGTGCTTGCTCCTGGGGCTTACCCGACTCACCAGCGGAGGCGCCGCCAAGATTAGGCTTTACACCCGCCTTCTGGGCACGCTGAACCTGCTGTATTTCATCCAACAGGCGGTTCTTCTCCGCCGGATCATTCGAGAGCGCATAATCGGCAGAAAGCTCACGCAACAGCTGCTCGGTAGAGTCCTTGACCGGACCTTCTTCCTTCTCAAGCTGACGAAGAACATCCTCGCGAGTCAGCTCTTCTTCATCCTCAGCACCCGAGGTGCTTTCCTCGATAGCCCTCATCTGTTTCCGAATCACCGCAAAGCTCGGAACCGCACCCACAGCCGGGCGGGTCAGCAGAAACATGAGAACAGCGCTACCCGCCATAATGACCGCAACCAGAACCTGCGTCACGATAGACGAAGCGGCGGCAGGATGCGATGCCGGATCCAGAGCAGTGAACGCAGGGAAAAGTACCTGAGCCATACCAAAAACACCGGCGAAAGAAAGCACACCACTCACACAGCACAGCAGCAGGTACAGCATCATCAGACGGCGCGGATTAATGTACCCGTCTTTGACCCAATCCAGAACGATCCAGAGGAACGGCACCACCAAGATGGCGTCAGGCAGAACTTTCGGCAGGGCATAACTAAGGAACGAGCCGATGTTCACACTACGACCCGCAGTAACGAGAATCTGGTACGCATCCAGGAGGAAATACACCAGGATGAGCGTCATACCGATGGAATAGGCTTTACCAAGAATCGCCAGTCCCCGGTTAAATTCCTGCTCCCTCTCGCCAACTATGCCAAGGTTTCTTTTCGCCTCTTCAAACGCCGCCCGCTCATCATATGTGCGCTTGGCGGCGCCGGGGCTAGTCTGCGATGAGGATTCGTGCGCAGGTTCGGAAGTAGGGTGCACGAGTCATCCTAACTGTGGTTGGGTGAATAAAATTATCGGTGAGCCGCAGACCCGTGTCTCGCAGTGCCCGCGGCAAGAAATGAGGCTAAATCAGGTAATCCTCGCTGCGGCGCACACGCCAATCACGGCGCGCCTCCATATAAGAACGCGACTGACGCGACCACACCAACGCCAACGCCACCACGCACACCAGCATGTACGGACCCGCAATATACACCGGCGTGTACAGCGGCGAAGCGCTACTGAGCAGCAGCTCAACATCCTGGCTCGGCGCACCATTCAACGTGCCCAGAAGAGCCGCCACAGTCAGCATAATCAGCAAAGAAGCCAAAACACCCAACGCTAACGCCACCGACAGCACCAACGCCGCCCACCGGTAACCACGCAGATACGCCACCGTGCAGAAACCATGCAGGGTCACGTTACCGAACGCGCTGACCATTAGGAAAAGCACCGGATAGTACGCCTGCGCATCCACCAGCGACTGGGCGCGCCAGGTCGAAAAATGCGACAAATGGGTAGTCGCATAGGAGACGCCGGTGTATGCAATCAGCGCCAGCCAGCCCACAGCAATAACAAGCAGAACCCAACCCGCCACAGACACGAGAGTGGGGGTGGCGGGCTTCGTAGGATGCGTGGTGTTCGGAGCGGATGGCGGAGAGGACTCGACGGCGGACATAGCTGAATCTTTCGGATATCGGCTGATAGTGTGCGGAAAACGTATGAGCGAGTGTGTGATGTGAGTGTGGGCGGCGGCGCGGCGTTCGTCTACCGCGCCGCCTCAAAACTTTAGGCAGAAGTGGACGGATCAACCGTCGCAGAAATACTTTCAGGTAGCAACGGAGAATCTGCCCGATTCGCCATCGCAATTCGCAAGTTGTTGAAGCGGTAAATGGTCAGCAACGATAAACCGACCTCGCTCAACCAGACCAAGCCCAAGACAACAAGTATCAGCAGGGGGTCAAGCCCCATCGAAACCCCAGCCCAGTCGAGCATCAGCAGCAGGAACGTAATCGGTGAAAGCACCAGCCCCACCGCAACAAACCCAATCAGGGAGCAGATAGCCCAAACGCTATACACGGAGGCGTCCGCCGAATCACGCGGAGGGCGCATCAGCGGCCACATCTGAACCACCAAGTAAAGCGCCGCAACAAACCCAAAGCAAATCGCCAACGGCTGCGTGTACTGGGAGATAATGAGGCCTTCAACCAGGGTCAAAATACACAGAATAACCGCGCGGACCAGCAGGTTCTTCTTGAGCTTCTGCTTGCGCTCCTTCACCTCGTCAGCGGTGTAGGTGCGCAGAAAAGCGGGCAACTGACCCTGCCCCGGGAACGGCGGTAGAGGACCCGTCGGATGCGTACGCACCACAATCGGAGGGTTCGTACCATCCTGAATGATGACGGTAGAAGTCGCCGAAATAACCGGATGCGAGCCAGTCACCACAGGCGGCGCGTTCAGCGGAACGGATACCTCCGGCGTAGCAGGAGTCACGTGACGGATAGGCGCCTGAAAGCGGGTCTGCATACTGATATCTTCATCCGGGTGTTCTGCGGATGAAGCGGCATCTGTGTTCAGGTGTGTAGCGCCCATGAGTGGCCTCCTGGCAGGTGCGGGTCGTGTTTCTGTCTCTACCGTATCACGCGTACTTTAAGGGAATCTGAGCAGTAGCTGGGCGTCGCGGGGAGCGTGTCACACCGCCGCTTATCGCCTCGTTATCACCCCGTCGGAGGCGCGGATACGCGGGGTAGAATCCCCGCCCGCCGGGGCGCGTTAGCCCTACTCCGCTACCTGCGAAGCCTCCGCGTTCGGGTCCTCTGCATGCTGCTGTTCTGCGTTCCGCTGTTCTTCCTCTTGCTTCTTCTGCGTCAGACGCAAGCTCCTACGAACCGCCAAACTATAGAACAGCGAGAACAGAACCTCCAACGCGAACGACGCCATGACCGTCAGCAAGCTCACCGTGTAGAACACGCCCACACGGTCCAGCAGCGTCTGCGGACCCTGCACCGTCACAAGCGCATAGGCAAAGAACGCCGTCATAATCGCCGCCGCGACCCCGGACGCTGCATTCGCCAGCAACACCAACTTCACCGAACGGTTCGCCCGGTAAATCATGGCAACCCACATATGCATCACCAGATAGACCAGCGGCACCGCACCAATCGGGAAAAGCGTGACGCGAATGAAGTAATAAACAGTAATCAGCGAGGGTACGACCAGCAGCAGCACACGCACCAGGTACAGGTTCTTAGCCGGCAGCGGGTAATCACTGGTGACATTCCAGAACTCATCAGCCTGCTGCTCCAGCTCATCCATAGCCTGCAGCTGCATAAGCTGCGCCTGCGACATATGCTCCTGCGGCACAAGATCCGAGGAGCCCTCAACCGGCGCAAGCTCAGCGGCAGAAACCGGTTCACCCCGCCGCATACGAGCGGAATCAGCCATCCTAGCCCTCAAAAATGCCGCGCGAACGGTCCTTACGCACGCTCTCAGCAGGGAAAATACGACCGCTCATGCTGATGTACACACCCGGCTCCAGCAGATTCAGGGCGGCAATAGCGGCACCCAGGTTGAAGCCTGCATCCGAACGAGCCATCACGGCGGGCTGCATCGCACCGGTCAGCACCACGACCTTATTGCCCAGGTCGGCATGCTCCACCAGGTAACGGGCAGTCTCCGGCATGGTGTCGGTACCGTGAGTGATGAGCACCTGGTCGTTAGTGACAGCGTTCAGCGCCTCGGTCAGCTCGGCACGATCCTCATCGGTCATGTCCAGGCTGTCCTTGCCAATCAGCGGACGAATATCGAAGCGCACGTCAGTGATGACGCGGTCCAGCAGGTCCTTAGCGGCAGGCTCACCAATATCCATGGTGCCCGCCACCGAATAGAACTTATCGATCGTGCCGCCAGTGGCAAGAATCGTGATTTCTTCAGGGTTCTTAATGGTGACGCTCACGGGTTTCCTCATCTTTTCGGGTCAACGTACACAAATCAAAAACTGCCAGGCCAACCCGGCAGGACACGCCCCACCACACGGAATCAACACGGGGGTAAAACCCCGCACACGAGGGTGAAGACGCAAAAACCCGCCGACCCCCGCAAAGCGGGAGGCGACGGGTCGGCTAGTGCGCCCTGTGGGGCTCGAACCCACGACCTGCGGATTAAAAGTCCGTAGCTCTACCGACTGAGCTAAAGGCGCTCCTATCCACACAAAACTGAAAGTGTGCAGATAGAAATACTATACACTACCGGCCCCCAGCCAATGAACGGTACACTGGGAAATCCTATGTCTACACCCGCATCATCAACCGGCGCCTCCTGGCGCAGCCGACACCGCACCCACCACCGCCCCGTCCTCTACTCCGCCGAGAAATTTGAACGCCACGAAGGCGGCATGGACCCCGCCGCACGCGAAGAGGCGGCGCACGCCTCCGCACGCATCCTGCTGATGCGCGGACGCGGCACCGACGAGCAGATGACCGAGCGGCTCGTCAGCTTCACCGACGACTACGGTATTGAGATGCTCGCCGAACTCTGGTCGCACGCGAGCGCCCACTCCCTGCCGGGTGCGCTGTGGCGCATGTACTGGCTGCGGGACGTGGTGCATCGTTCGCCACGCGGGGTGAGCCGCGCTTTTGAGCTGGGCATGGCGGAGGATTACCGTTCGCACGTGGTGGCGGGTGTTCCCGACCCGCCGAGTGCCGACGAGGTGGTCCGCACAATTGATGAGATTCTGACGGGCCTGTACACCGGCGATATGGACATTGCGATGGAACGTTGCGCGGCGTTTGCGCACGTGGTGGCGCTGGGTATTCGCACCGATTATGCGCGCTCTGCCGGGCAGGATGGTGCGGTTCCGGGTAGCCATGAGGTGAAGCGTGAGGCGGTGGAGCGTCGTGCTCGTCTGCCGCGTCAGGCTCAGCAGATGGAGCAGATTGCGCACGATTTGGAGGCGGTCGCCGCCCAGCTGCGCGCCGCTGAGGCTAGTCAGCAGGCTAACGGGGGTTCGGAGAGTGATTCTGCGCAGGAAAAATCGCAGACCAACCTCGAAGCATTCTAGTCTTCTGCAACGTTTGGGCGCCTAAAAATGCGGGTTCGTGCCGCGAATTGGCACAGGTTCCACATTGGGTCGCAAAGGCGTGAAAAGCCTGTTTCTAATTGACTCTGCGCCGGGTGCGGGTGGATAATAATTACAAGATGTCGGGTTGCTAATAGGTAGCCCCGGGCTCCAAATCTTTAGCCGCTTCGAGCGGCCTTCCGCCGAGAGGCGCTCCCAACCCGACATCCCTAAACGTTCCGGTGGGGGTCGAGAAATCGACCCCCACCGTTTTTTGTTTAAAACCCTCACGGGCAACCGCGAACAGGTCGGCGCTATAACATTTACTGGTCGTTGCAGTGACGTTTGCGGGTCGAGCGCTCATGAGATACGCGCGGGCTATGCGCACCCGCACCACCCAATACTGGTTAGACTGGGAACTATGCTGCACCGACTTTTCCCCCACGCAAACGAAT
The DNA here is from genome assembly GCF_001812975.1 of Rothia sp. HMSC073B08. Taxonomy (NCBI): domain Bacteria; kingdom Bacillati; phylum Actinomycetota; class Actinomycetes; order Micrococcales; family Micrococcaceae; genus Rothia; species Rothia sp. HMSC073B08. The sequence continues at coordinate 53,292 of NZ_KV811056.1, forward strand.
CCCTCGCCTCCCTCGCTGAAATTTCAGCGCAGGTCGGTGAGGCGGCGGCATTGCTCTCTGAAATGGTCGGCTCCCCCGTCGCGGAGTACCCCGAACTCTTCGAACGCATGCTCACCCACGAGGCGGACTCCACGAACCTGCTGTTCCGAACCCTCACCGAGGTGCGCAGCTCCTTCTCCCCGCCGATTCCGCGTGAAGACCTGTACACGCTGGCACGCAAGCTCACCAACGCCGTTGAGAAGCTCACCAGCGCCGCACACGTGCTGTCCCTGCACAGCATTGACGGCTTCGCCACGCACATCACCTCAATCCTGGATATTATTCAGCGTCAGGCGGTGCTGACCGCCGCCGTCATCCCCAAACTTGCTGATATTCGCGGCCTCGACAACTACTGGATGGACATGCTGCGCATCTCCCGCCAGGCGCTGCGCACCGCCGAAGAATACGACGCGTACATTGCCGAACGCTACACCCCCGAACGGTACCGCCGCTACGCCACCTTCCTGGCGCAGCTGACCGCCGCTTCCAACGCTATGCGTGATGTGTCCGCCGAGATCGGCCGCATTATCGTTCAGGAATCCTAATGCTCCTGGGTCTTCTAGCCTGTTGCGCCTTCATTGCCGCGGTCTACGTGACCGGTGTGCACGACGCCTCAAACGCCGTCGCTGTTCCGGTGCGTACCCGCGCCCTCGGCGAGCGCTCCGCCCTGTACCTTGCCGCGCTCTTCAACGTGCTCGGTGTGGTCGGTGCGTTCCTGCTGCTCGGTGAGTATTCCGCCTCATGGGTGAGTGCCCCGGAGGGTACCACCGGCCTGAACGGCATCGTTGCGGCGTTGCTCGTCTGCGCTATCTGGGGTGTGCTCACCTGGGTTTCGAGGATTCCGTCTTCCTCGACCCACGCGCTGGTGGGTGCCCTTGCCGGCGTGAGCTGGTGGACCCAAACAAGGATCGACAGCGCCGCTGAAGGCTTCGGTTCGCTCGCCTTCCTGCCGCATATTTTTGGGGCGACCCTGCTGCCGCTCTTCTACCTACCGCCGCTCATTTTTCTGCTGTCCTGGCTGATGGTGGTGCCGTTCTACCGCCTCGTGGTGGGGCATAACCCGCGCCTGGTGAATCAGCACGCCCGCGAGGTGCTGGCGGTGTCTGCCTCCGCGATTTCGCTGTTGCACGGCCTGCAGACCGGCTACCTGTACCTGTTGCTGTGGGCGCTGCTGAGCGAACGCATCATAGACCCGGATTTGCTTCAATCTCTCACCCGAGGCGGGATGCTGCTGGGCACCCTCATCATTGCCCTCAGCCTGGGTGCCGGTACGCTAACCGGTGGCCGCCGCATCGGCTACACCTTCGCCTACAAGATGGTGCGCCTAGACCCGTTCCGTGGCGCGGTCGCTCAGGGCACAACCGCGGTGGTGCAGGTGCTCGGCTACTTCCTGCTGCAGGTGCCGTTCTCCTCATCGCACCTGGCGACTGCATCGGCGCTCGGCGCGGGAGTGAACCAGCGTTTTAACGCGTTGAAATCCAGGATTGTTCTGCAGATTCTTCTGGTGTGGCTGGTAACCATTCCGGCGTGCTTTGTGCTCGGTGTGCTGGCAATGGTGGCGCTACAGTCCATCAGCTAAATTTTAGGGGCGGCTCGTGCCCCTGCATGCCCACTGTCGCGGGTTAGCCGGGCGGCGGGTTGAGTCTGAACAGTGCACACCTTCATAATGGGTTGAGTTCCTGGGCTGGCACGGGCCCATTCACCCTCGACTGATTGTGGTTATGTCTTCCCCTACCGTAGCTATTCTGGTCCGCACGAAGGGCCGCCCCCGCTTCTTGAGCCGCGCGCTGGAGAATATTGCGCAGCAGACCTTCACCGACTACACGGTCTGCGTGATTAACGACGGAGGCGACGAGCAGGCAACCCGCGCCGTCATTGAGGCTTCCCCGCTGGGTTTGCTGGGTTCTAACGCGCAGGATTCCAGCCGCGTGCAGCTGCTGACCACCGCTGGCGGCAACATGGAGGCGGCATCCAACGCCGGTTTGGCGGCGACCACCTCCGAATACGTGGCGATTCACGATGACGACGACCTGTGGGCACCCGAGTTCCTGGAGCGCACCGTCGCGGCGCTGGAAGAGAGCGGCGCGCTCATGTGCACCACCCGCGTTGTGGAGCGGTACGAACGTGAGAACGCCGACGGCGAGTTCGAGGTGTACGAGGAGCGTATTTTCCACGACGGCCTGCCCGGCATGGGTTTGCAGTTCCTCTTCCGCACGAACCGTGCCGTGCCAATCGGTATTCTCTACCGCCGCAGCCTACACGAGCTGGTCGGTTTCTACGACGAGTCCCTGCCGGTGGTCGGCGACTGGGAGTTCAACATGCGTGCCGCCTCCGTTGCGGATATTCTGCTGGTGGATGAGCCGCTGGCGTACTGGTCGCTACGCCCCGACGCAGAAGGTGCTGAGGCAAATAGCGTGAAGCGTCAGGCTGATCATGCCCGCTTCGATTCGTTGGTGCGTGCCCGCGCTATCCGCGAGGATCTGCAGGCGGGTGCCCGACCCGGTGCGTACCTGTATCAGGCGCATTTGGCGGCTGACCTGGAGCGTCGCGTGATTGACGGGCACGATCTGACCCGCGAATCCCTAGATATTCTGCGCTCTATTGAGAGCCGCCTGGAACGTATCGAGGCCCGTCAGCAGGCTATTGAGAACCGCCAGCAGGCTATTGAGGAGCGTCTGCGGGTTCTGAAGCACCTGCGCACCCCGGGCCGCGCGCTGCGTTCCTTGGCGAAGCGTTCCCTGGTTCGTCGCGGTGCTGAGGCTGGTTCGGCAGAGGCTGGGTCGGCAGATCAGAAGGGCGCATAGCCATGACAGAGAACAATCATTCTTCTACAGCACTGCCCGTTACTGAAGCACCGCGCGTGCTCGTCATTGGCGATATCGGCCAGCACACCTACCACGTGGGCGACGAAGCCATGACCATCGCGAGCGCGGCAGCGCTTTCCGAAGGCGGCGCGGCGGTCACCCTCATGACCCGCGATGTGGGCCACTCGGCGCGCTATATTGGCGCAGCGGTGAATCATGAGGCGGCACAGCATGAGGCGGGCGCGCCCTACGAGTACCTGCCGTTTTTCCTCTTCCCCTGGGCGCCGGCTGAACGCGAGCTGACCCTCGCGGCGCTCGAGTGCGTCCTGACGCAGCTGCACGCCGACCGAGAGCGCCCCTCCACCTCTGAGCTGGTAGCTCTGCCGCAGGTGCAGGCGCTGCCGGAGGTGTTACATCCCCTGGCGCAGACCGTTGAGCGCATGGTGGAATTCGCGGACGCTATCGCTGCCATGGACGCGGTCGTGGTCTCCGGCGGCGGCAACCTCAATTCCCGCTACGGCTGGCTGCTCTACGAACGCGCCGCCGCAGTGCGTGCCGCCGAGCATGCGGGCGTGCCCGTGTACGTGACCGGCCAGTCCCTGGGCCCGGTGCTCAGCCCCGAGGACGCGCAGGTTCTGGAGCGTATGCTGCGCACCGCCCGTTCGGTGACGGTGCGCGAACATTCTTCCCTTGCCTGGTGCCGTGAGCGGGGTATTGATGCGCGCCTGAGCGTGGACGACGCCACCGACTACCTGGTGGACTCCCCGGCACGCACCCTGCGCTATGCAGAGGGTATTTCCGCAGGTCAGATGCTTAACAAGCTGCCGGAACACTACGTCTGCGTGACCGTCAACGAGTGCACCGAACAGCAGGCACAGCAGATTGCGCGTCTACTCAATGGTATGTGGCGCGAGCACGGCTACGCCCCCGTGTTCCTGAGCCATTTTGGCGACCCGCAGGACCCGACCAGCGGCGATATTCAGGCGCACCATCGCATCGCCGAGCAGCTCAGTCCCTCCACCCCTGCGACCCTGCTACCGATTCTGCACGCCGACCAGAGCGTCACCGTGCACCGTGGCGCGGCGTTCACGCTGACCAGCCGCTACCACCCGGCGGTGTTCTCTGCCGCGGCGGGTATTCCCGTGCTCGCCCTCGTGCCGGACGCTTTCACGCAGATGCGCGTGGGCGGTGCCCTGCGTCAGTACGGGCTGGGCGAGTTCACCCTGCCGCTGGGCATGCTCGCCGGTGGCGTTCCCGAGCTGATGGTTGCCGCCGCCCTGCGGCACGCGGCGGTGGCATCGGATGCACGCCGCACCGAACTGCTGGAGGTACTGCGCACCGAGCGTGCCTACCTGATCGCGCAGATTCTTGCCCCCGATGCAGAAACTAGCGGCAAGGCAGAAGCCCCCGCGCCTTTTCCTGCCGCAGAGCAAACCCCGGCTCTCCCCGAGCCGCTGGGTGCGACCGTCCGTGCCGCCCGCGAGCTCTTCACCGAAACCTCCCTCACCGCTGGGTTTGAGTGGGCAATGTCCGACCGGGCGCACTCCTGGGATGCCGAGCACCGCCGGCAGCTCGAATACGCCCGCGCTATCGGTGGTGCGTACAGTGCGCACGGTATTCACGGGGCGCACGGCGCCGAAGAAACGCATCCTGTCACCGTTGAGCCTGAGTCATCTGCTGAGGCACCCGCCCGGCAGGGTCTGCTGGCGAAGGTAGCGCGGCGCCTCCGCGGCTAGATTCGCGGCTGAGCCCTTGAGCTAAAGTTTCCGCGCGAAAAACCACCCAAGCCAGAGTGCTATGCGGGGGCCGGGGCGCGGGGTCTCTCACACTTGCCCCCAACACTGCCCCAGCCTCTTGTGCACCGCACACGCGCCGGTATGATGGTGCTCATGGCACGCTTCGCAGAGATTCTACGCACTACTGAACAGAACACCCGGCAGTTCATTCATGAGGGTATTCACCGAGTCCGAGCAGACTTCTTTCAGTCTGTGCAGATTGTTGCGGCGTCTATGGGCGCTTGGCTTTTCGCTGAGCACATCCTGGGCCACCAGGAACCCATTTTCGCGCCGGTCGCTGCCCTCGTATCCCTCGGCTATGTAAGCGGCGCTAAGCATTCCCGCCGAATCCTTGAGGTCTCCTTCGGCGTGACCCTCGGCATTCTCATTGGCGACCTTCTGCTGATTCTGCTCGGTCACGGTACCTGGCAGGCGGCAGTGGTGCTTTTCTTGACCGTGATTATTGCCCGATTTATTGATAAGGGCATTATTTTTACGATTCAGCTCAGCTTCCAGGCCTGTTTCACGTTGCTGCTGCCCGTACCTGACGATGCGTTCACCCGCAGTTTCGACGGTATCGTTGGTGGCGCCTTTGCGTTCCTCGCCATGTACCTGATGCCGCGCGACCCGCGTAAGAACCCGCGTGCCCGCGCGCAGGCTCTCATGGATGCGTTCGCGAAGGTTTTCCAGCTTTCCTCTGAGGCAATCCGCTACTACGACTACAACAAGGCGTACCAGAGCCTGCTTGATGCACGCGCCCTGCAACCACTGTATGATGCGTGCCGAGGCGACCTAATCACCGCGCAGGGTATGAATGAGCTGTCCTGGAATAGCCGCAAGAGCAAGGGCGAGCTGGCGCGCATGGCAAAGACCCTCGCCGCGGTGGATTTGGCGATCCGTAACGACCGTGTGCTCAACCGCCGCATGGCGTCCACGATTCACCACGTGCAGCTACGCACTGCCGCGCAGCTCTCGCTCAGTGACGCGCTGACCGAGCTGTCGGTGGCGGCACAGAGCCTCGGCTTGGGCATGTCTGCCCCGACGGAGGGCGAACGCGAGCACTACATGATGGAGGCACGCGAGCGCATGATTAAGCTTGCCGGCACCCTCGAGCCGCGCACGATGGGTGTGGCAACCTTTGAGGGCGAGTCGCTCGTGCTGATGCTCCGCCTGATTGTGGTGGACTTTATGGAGGCAACCGGTATGTCCCACAAGGACGCCGTGGCGGTTCTGGTGCCCCTGGGTGAGGCGGTCACCAAACATGCACCGCGTACCTCGGCAATCCCGATTGTTGACGCTGACATGGACGACTCCACGGTGGTTGATGACGTGACCGATAGCGCGGTGAACACCCACCACACGAACAAGCTCAACACCCGCTCGATCAACATCATGTTGCACGAGAACGAGGAGGAGAGCCGCTCCTCCTAGCGGGTTTCTGGAGGGTTTCTAGCGGGGTCAGCGGCAACCCATCAAGACGCAACGGAGGGGGCTCCCGGCCGGTATTCACGCCAGCCGGGAGCCCCCTCCTCCGCTATCTCTATGCTGTTGATGCGCGGGCGGTTACTTCTGTGGGAAGAGCAGCGCGAGCGCCTCGCCCAGGGTGGTTACCTCACGCACGGTCACGCCCTCGGGCACGTCCCCCACGCCGGTCGGGGAGGCGGGCACCAGCACGTGCGTGAAGCCCAGGCGGCCCACCTCCGCAATGCGCTGGCGGATGCCCGGCACGGCGCGCACTTCACCGGCCAGGCCCACCTCGCCGAAGACTGCGAGTTTGCGCGGTAGCGGCTTATTTTGCGCCGCCGAGGCAAGCGCCATAACGCACGCCAGGTCGGCGGCGGGCTCGGCAATTTTTGCGCCGCCCACCGTGGATACATAGCAGTCGAGCTTGCCCACGTTCAGCCCGGCGCGGCGCTGCAGCACCGCCAGCAGCATCTGAATACGCGCCGAATCCAGGCCCGAAACGGTACGGCGCGGGGCGGGTGCCACCGCCTGATCCAGTAGCGCCTGTACCTCCGCGAGCAGGGGTCGGCGGCCCTCCATCGTGACGGTCACGCAGGTGCCCGCCACCGGGTGCGGGGTACTGGAGACGAACATGCCGGAGGGGTCCAGCACCGGTGCGATGCCGTCCTCGTGCATGTCGAAGCAGCCCACCTCGTCGGTGGGTCCGAAGCGGTTCTTAATCGCGCGTAGCATGCGGATATTCGAGTGCTTATCGCCCTCGAACTGGCAGACCACGTCCACCAGGTGCTCAAGCAGGCGCGGGCCCGCGATGGTGCCTTCCTTAGTCACGTGACCCACGAGCAGGGTGCACATATTGCGTTCCTTAGCCGCGGCAATCACGGAGGCGGCAACCTCACGCACCTGGGTCACACCGCCGGCGCTACCCTCAACTTCCGCGGAGGCGAGGGTCTGCACCGAGTCGATGACCAGCAGGGAGGGGTTGACCTGCTCAATATGCGCTAGGGCGGTGCCGAGGTCAGTTTCGCTGGTCAGGTAGAGGGTGTCCGCGATGGCGCCGATGCGGTCGGCGCGGAGTTTGACCTGCGCGGCGGATTCCTCGCCGGTGATGTACAGGACCGGGCGCGGCGGCTGGGGTGCGATATTCTGCGCCCCCTGCTGTCCCGCAATCCCGGCGGTGCCGCGCGCGAAGGTGGCGGCGACATCCAGCAGCAGGGTGGATTTGCCCACGCCGGGTTCGCCCGCCATGAGGATGACCGCGCCGGGTACGAGTCCACCACCGAGCACGCGATCAAATTCGGGGTTTCCGGTGCTCATGTAGGCGGCTACGCGCGAGTCGACTTCTGCAATGGGCTGGGCGGGTTTCTGCACGCTGGATGCGGCGCGGGTGCGCGCACGGGTGCCCCCGGCGGCTTCTTCGACGGTGCCCCAGGTTTGGCATTCGCCGCAGCGGCCTACCCATTTGGCGGTGGTCCAGCCGCATTCGGTGCAGCGGTAGGCGGGTGCGGTTTTGGTGTTTTTCGTGCGCGCGGTCATGGGTCTATTTTAGGGTCTGGGGCGATATGGTGCGCGGTGTTTAGTCACGGCGAAAAGGGGTACCGCAGAACACACTTTTACCCTTAAATGCAGATAGTTTCACCTCGTGCACTCCCGTATAAATATCGAGAATATCCGTTCGCTTTTGAGGCACTTTAGCCCGCCGTTCCGCCCCTGACCTGGCTCAATAACCACCCTTACAGGTACAATGTTTTTTGTGCAGATGAATTATAGTGACCTATTGCTTAAAACTATCGCCCGAATCGCCCCCGGCACCGAGCTCCGCGAGGGCCTGGAACGCATCATGCGTGGCCGTACGGGCGCGCTCATCGTACTCGGATCCGACCGCACCGTATCCTCCCTGTCTTCGGGCGGTTTCAACATCGACACCGAGTTCTCGGCAACGCGCCTGCGCGAGCTGGCGAAGATGGACGGCGCTATCATCTGCGACCGTGACGCCACCCGCCTGTTGCACGCCGGCGTGCAGCTCATGCCGGACGCCTCCATTGACACGAACGAGTCCGGTACCCGCCACCGCACCGCCGAACGCACCGCGATTCAGACCGGTTTCCCGGTGATTTCGGTGAGCGCGTCGATGTCTATGATTTCGGTGTACGTTGACGGCACCCGCTACACGGTCGAGGACAGCCAGTACCTCATGGCCCGCGCGAACCAGGCGATTCAGACCCTTGAAAGCTATAAGAAGCGCCTGCGTTCGGTGCTTTCCTCACTCTCGGCCCTGGAGATTGAGTCCAACGTGTCCCTGGCGGATGTGGCGATGACCCTTCAGCGTATGGAGATGGTGAACCGCATTATCCGCGAGGTCAGCCACTACGTGCTGGAGCTCGGCGTGCACGGCCGCCTGATTGCCCTGCAGCTGGAGGAGCTGCGCGCCCCCGAGATGACCGCCAGCGATCTGATTCTGCGCGACTATCTGCCCGAGACGAATGACGAGCTGATCGCCGCCGGCGTTGAGGCGCTTCAGAACCTGGACGATATGGCTATCGTGGATCTGCGCACGATTGCCCGCACTGTCGGCTTTGGCGAGAACCCCGACCTGGAGTTCCCCCTGCAGCCTCGCGGTTTCCGTCTGCTCGCCGGTATTCCGAGCATCCCGAACGCTATTTCTGAGCGTCTGGTGGAGCGCTTCGGCAGCCTGCAGGCTCTCATGGCGGCATCCCTTGAGGACCTGCGTGCCGTGGACGGTGTGGGTGAGGCTCGCGCCCGCACGGTGCGTGAGCAGCTCTCCCGCATGGCCGAGAGCAGCCTAGAAAAATACATCTAGAAGTACATCTACTCGGCGGCCTTTTCCTGCCCCACAAGAACCTTTTGCATTATGATGTAGTGACAGTGGAGGTTACCCTTCACACCTTGACACCCCAAGGAGGTCACAATGTCATACTCACGAGCTAAGTATCCGTCGGCTAAGCGCCCCGTCCCGTTCTTCGTGTGGGCGTCCCCCATTCTGTTCCTGATTTACCTGCCGCTACTGTGGTTCAAGGTCATCCCCAATTCCTTTGAGGTGACCGACCTGTCCACCCTGCTTTTGGCGGCACTACAGTGGACCGCATTCGGTAGCCTGCTCGGGTACCTGGGCGAGCGCCGCTTCGCCAAGCCTCGCGCCTCCAAATAGCGCCACGCAATAGACCTATACAAAAAGCCCCCGTGCCGGAGAATATCCAGCACGGGGGCTTTTGCGTGCCCATTCACGGGCGAAAACTATAGAAGTGAACTACTGAATCACAAAGTTCACCTGAGCCGAAGTCACACCATTCACCGTGGCAGTCGCCCAGTAAGATCCCTTCTGAGCGGTCGAAGCGGAGGAGCAACCCAGGACGTTGATCTTACGATCCCACGCCAGGTCGGTTGCACCCTCAGCACCTGCGGCTACCTCAGACTTCTGAACGGCGGTCGCCGCGCACAGGCTACGGGTGTACACCTGAGCTGCACCGGAAGTAATGTTCAGGTCCACGCCGGTGTTTGCACCCTCGCCGCCCACAGCGCAGGGGGTCTTCGAGGAATTCGTGTAGGTCACGTGGAAGGACACCTGCTCACCGGCTGCGAAGGTACGCTTCGCGGGGGTGACGGTCACCTTCAGGTCGTTCGCGGTGCACGCCGCAACAACAGCCGCAGTGGTCACGCTCGGAGTCGGCGCGGGCGTGGTCGGGGTTGCTACGGGGGTAGCGGTGGTCGCGCTTGCAGTGGGTGCTACAGATGCAGTCACCGAAGGGGTTACTGATGCGCTAGCCGAGGCAGTTGCGGTAGCCGAGGCAGTCGCACTAGCGGACGGGGTTGCCGAAGCAGTTTCGGAGGGGCGAGCACTGAAGCTCTGGAAGGGCGCGCCGGAAGCCGTCGCGGTGGAGGCTACAGTGGCGTCCTTCTTGCCGTTAATCATGCCGACCATGGAGGTCACGCCGGCAACCAGCAGCAGAATAATAGCAAGCAGAGCAATAACCGCCACGATGCGACGGCGGCGGTAGACTTCGGGAGGCAGAACGGGACCATTTTCAGACATACCTCAAGGATACCGGGTTTAACCCTGAGATTCACAGTGAACTCTGTTCATGCGGTTTTGGGAATATATGCCCCGTGGCGTAGGCTTTTCGGATGACCACAGAAGCATCCACCCCTACCCAACACCTCCCTGAAGGAACTAATGTTGAAGCGCTTCACCAACGCATCAACCAGTGGTTCCTCGACCAGGCACGCGACCTTCCGTGGCGCCGCGACGAGTGCACCCCCTGGGGTGTGATGGTCAGCGAGTTCATGCTACAGCAGACCCCCGTCAAGCGCGTGCTGCCCGTGTGGGAGGAGTGGATGCGCCGCTGGCCCGCCCCCGCTGACCTTGCCGCCGAGCCCACCTCGGAGGCGGTGCGCGCCTGGGGCCGCCTGGGTTACCCGCGCCGCGCGCAGCGTCTGCACGGTGCCGCTGTAGCGATTGTGGAGCAGCACGGCGGCGAGGTTCCCGCCGACTACGATGCGCTACTGGCGCTGCCGGGCGTGGGTTCCTACACGGCGGCGGCGATTAGCGTGTTCGCGTTTGGTCTGCGCGCCACGGTGATTGATACGAATATCCGCCGCGTGCATGCGCGCGCTGTATCCGGCAAGGCGTTGCCCTCGCGTTCGTTGACGGCGGCCGAGACTCGCCTGGCGGAGGCACTCATGCCCGCCGACACCCCCACCTCCTGCCTGTGGAACGCGGCGACCATGGAGCTCGGTGCGCTGGTCTGCACGGCAAAGTCCCCAACCTGTCAGCTGTGCCCGGTGGAGGATCTGTGTGCCTGGGTTGCGGCAGGTAAGCCGGAGGCGGAGTACACCCCCAAGGGTCAGAGCTGGCACGGCACGGACCGCCAGGTGCGCGGCGCAGTCATGGCGGTGTTGCGTGCGGCGCATGAGCCAGTGGAACGCGACCTCATCCTGGGTGCAGGCACCACTGCGGCCACTGGTGCATCAGCTTCGCCTGACTTGGCCTTCCCGGCGGATGCACCCGCCGCGGTGCATCGCCCGCTCAAGGCGCTGTATGCGCTCTCCCCCGCCGCCGAGCAGCTGCAGCGCTGCTACGCGGGGCTTCTGGCGGACTCTCTGGCACGCGAAGTCACGCAGGGCGATGCAGTGCTCGTCTCGCTCTAGTACCTGCCGTAGAAAGGCTCCTGGGGGCTTCTAGAGCCTCCCCAAGACTTAGAGCCTCGCAAACACATAGAAACGCCTGTGGGGCGGTACCGAATTATTCGGTACCGCCCCACAGGCGTTTAGTGCGCTAAGCCTAGCTACCTAGGACTTATTCCAGAGCTTAGTCGTTGCCCTGGCCCTCAGCGGCAGGTGCCTCAGCTGCAGGAGCCTCTGCGGCATCCTCGTTCAGCTCCTGCACCGAGTCCAGAGCCAGCTCCTTCATCGACTGAGAAGAGAAGACGAACTTCGCGGAGTCGCCCTCACCCTCAACGTCCACGGTGATCTTCTCACCGGGCTTGATGTCGCCGAAGAGGATCTTCTCAGACAGGGCGTCCTCAATGTTGCGCTGCATCTCGCGGCGCAGAGGACGAGCACCCATGGACGGGTCGTAACCCTTAGCCGCCATGAGAACCTTCGCAGCGTTGGTCAGCTCAATGGACATATCCTGCTCCGCCAGGCGCTTAGCCAGGCGACCCACGAACAGGTCCACAATCTGCAGAATCTCAGACTCGGAGAGCTGCGGGAAGACGATAATGTCATCCACACGGTTCAGGAACTCGGGGCGGAAGTGCTCCTTGAGGTTCTCCATCACGCGTGCCTGCATACGCTCGTAGTCGGCTGCAGTGTCATCCATCGCCTGGAAACCAACCGGGATGCGGCGGTTCACGTCACGCGAACCCAGGTTGGTGGTCATGATGATGACGGTGTTCTTGAAGTCCACCACGCGACCCTGCGAGTCGGTCAGGCGACCGTCTTCCAGAATCTGCAGCAGCGAGTTGAACAGGTCGGCGTGGGCCTTCTCAACCTCGTCGAACAGGACCACGGAGAACGGCTTGCGGCGGACCTTCTCGGTCAGCTGGCCGCCCTCATCGTAGCCAACGTAGCCGGGAGGCGCACCGAACAGACGGGAGACGGTGTGCTTCTCCTGGTACTCGGACATATCCAGGGTGATGAGCGAATCCTCATCGCCAAACAGGAACTCGGCAAGAGCCTTGGCAAGCTCGGTCTTACCCACACCGGTCGGACCGGCGAAGATGAACGAACCACCGGGACGGCGCGGGTCCTTCAGACCTGCGCGGGTACGGCGGATAGCGCGGGACAGTGCCGCAATAGCGTGCTCCTGACCGATAACGCGCTTGTGGAGCTCCTGCTCCATGGTCAGCAGGCGGCTGGACTCTTCCTCGGTGATCTTGTAGACGGGAACACCGGTGGAAGCGGCCAGAACCTCAGAAATAACCTCGGGGGTCACGGTGCCGAATGCGTCGCCGCCTTCGCGCCATGCCTTCTCGGCTTCTTCCTTCTCAGCCAGGACCTTCTGCTCCTGATCACGCAGGCCTGCGGCCTTCTCGTAATCCTGGGAGTTGATGGCGTCTTCCTTCTGCTGGCGCAGCTTGGCGGCCTTCTCGTCGAGCAGCTTGATTTCCGGGGGTGCGGTCATGCGCTTGATGCGCAGGCGTGCGCCCGCCTCGTCAATCAGGTCGACAGCCTTATCCGGCAGGAAGCGGTCAGAGATGTAGCGTGCCGCAAGGTTCACGGCAGTCTCGATAGCCTCGTCGGTAATGGTGACGCGGTGGTGTGCCTCGTACTTATCGCGCACGCCCTTGAGGATCTGCACGGCGAGCTCCTGAGAGGGCTCATCAACCTGAATCGGCTGGAAGCGGCGTTCCAGGGCGGCGTCCTTCTCAATGTGCTTGCGGTACTCGTCCAGGGTGGTTGCACCGATGGTCTGCAGTTCGCCTCGAGCCAGCATGGGCTTGAGGATGGAGGCAGCGTCAATTGCGCCCTCTGCGGCACCTGCACCAACGAGGGTGTGGATCTCGTCAATGAACAGGATGATGTCGCCGCGGGAGCGAATCTCCTTCAGAACCTTCTTCAGGCGCTCTTCGAAGTCACCGCGGTAGCGCGAACCTGCGACCAGGGAGCCCAGGTCCAGGGTGTACAGGTGCTTGTCCTTGAGGGTTTCGGGGACGTCACCGTGCACGATAGCCTGTGCCAGGCCCTCCACGACGGCGGTCTTACCGACACCGGGCTCACCAATCAGCACGGGGTTGTTCTTAGTACGGCGGGAGAGGACCTGCATGACGCGTTCCATCTCCTTGTGGCGGCCGATGACCGGGTCCAGCTCGCCCTCACGCGCTGCTGCGGTGAGGTTGCGGCCGAACTGATCCAGGATGGTCGAACCCGCGGGAGTGCCTTCGCGAGAGTTGCCTGCACCCACGCCGGCGGTTTCCTTTTCACCGGAGTTGTTGCCGGGGTAGCCGGAAATCAAGTCCATCACGGCCTGGCGCACGGCAGCGGGCTCAGCGCCCAGCTTGACCAGCACCTGGTTTGCCACGCCCTCGTTTGCACGAACCATGCCCAGCAGGATGTGTTCGGTGCCGATGTAGCCGTGGTTCAGCTGAATAGCCTCGCGCATGGACAGTTCGAGAACCTTCTTCGCGCGCGGGGTGAAGGGGATGTGGCCATTAGGCGCCTGGGGGCCGGGGCCGACGATGTCCTGAACCTGTTCACGTACTGCGTTCAGGGTAACGCCCAATGATTCCAGGGCGCGGGCACCGATGCCTTCGCCCTCGTGAATCAGACCGAGCAGAAGGTGTTCGGTACCGATGTAGTTGTGGTTGAGCATGCGTGCCTCTTCCTGGGCAAGCACCACAACGCGCCGAGCTCGATCGGTAAAGCGTTCAAACATTTACGCACTCCTTGCATTTTCCTATTGATACAAGAGTACGTTGAGCGCGGCTGAAAGGGCGGGCTGATGGGCGTCTGTTCGCCATCAAGAGAACAGATGAGCTGTTCCGGGCGTTCTAGGGGCGGTTTAGGCGCGGCTTCGGGGCTTCTGGCGGGGTTCGGGGGCGGTTTTGAGGGGTCTAGCTCACGCAGGTGAGCCTACCCTGAAGATGGACGGGTGCCGCCCGGTCGGTGCTACCTGTTTTTGCCGGGGCTGGCTGTTTTTGCGGAGGCAGTCTGTGCAGAGTGTGCGCATATTACCGTCGGATGTACCGCGGGAAGGTGCTACAGGTGGGTTCTGAGGGACTACAGTGCCAATACGAGGGTTTGCGGAAGAGGTGAACGCACAAGAACCCACACAGACCAACACCTAAACCCCTTGTTTCCTGCACGTGCATGAATATATTGCAGAAATTTTTAAAAATTTATATGTTTAAGTGAGAAATTTCAATAATTCGCAAAAATATATACGGCACCATTTCCGGTATATATTTCCGCATAATATTCAGGCGATCTGCGTCAGAATTCCATCCGATAATCATCTCGACATCAGAGGAAATCCCCACGTTGACACATAGGTAGGGCACTTATTATTTTCGACTCTATTCAGGGTGCGCTCTGTACCTCTTACAGAGGGAATATCTCGGCGCACAACAACGGCACATAACAACCGCACCGAAGAGATTAATGCAACAACACCTTTAGCGGCTCTTCCGAGTTGAGTGTGGGTGAC
>NZ_KV811057.1:0-156306 GCF_001812975.1 Rothia sp. HMSC073B08
CCTCCAACCACACTCAACTCTGAAGAGCCGTTAATATTCCATTTACTTTGCCTTGATAGGGTGAAACCATCACGAGCGTTGCGACTAAGCAGAGCGAGGCGGGCACCCTCCGAGAACGGCGAGTTAGCCTGCCGCCGCACCTCAACGATTAGCTGTATCCACTCATCGATAGATTAAGGAAAAGAACGATGTCCCAGAACCCTGAACAGTACAACCAGTACTCCCAGCAGGCACCCTCCTACTCGCAGGCGCCGGGTCAGCCGTCCAACGGTTACGTAGTCTCCTCCAAGGACGACCAGAACATGGCGATGCTCGCGCACCTGGCTTCTGCAATTCTGTCTCTGCTGTCCTTCGCATCCGCAAGTATTCTCGCGCCGCTGGTGATGTGGTTCATCTACAAGGACAAGCCCGGCTACGGCTTCACTAAGGAATCGGCACGCCGCGCGTTCAACTTCAACTTCTCCCTGTGGGTCATCAGCATGGCTTCCTGGCTGCTGATTATTCTGACCTTCGGCATCCTGGGCATCATCCTGTGGGTTGTCCCGCTGGTTGTGGCTATCCTGATGGTTATCTTCCACAGCCTGGCTGCTCTGGCCGCAAACCGCGGTGAGCAGTACACCTACCCGATGACCTTCATCGAGATCATCAAGTAGTCTTCATAAGCTCATACCGGTAGCGCCCCCGTCCGAATATCGGATGGGGGCGCTACTGTGCCCGGTGAGGCTCACCGGCACCGGATCCGGAACGCCTACCGCCCCGTAACACGGGACTTAAAGGGACGGGCACGGTATCATTAGAAGAGGTGTGCCTACCCGGATCATGAGGCGGTAGGTCGCCGCCGCGCCGTGAAATCCGGTGCGTATCTTCAAGGCTTTCAAGGAGCACAAAATGTCAGCTGTCGTGATTGTGGGCGCCCAGTGGGGCGATGAGGGTAAGGGTAAGGCAACCGACCTGCTCGGCCCCCGCGTAGACTACGTGGTCAAGCCCAACGGCGGTAACAACGCCGGTCACACCGTGGTGGTGAACGGCCAGAAGTTTGAGCTGAAGCTGCTGCCCGCGGGTATTCTGAGTGATAACGCCGTCCCCGTGATTGGTAACGGCGTGGTTGTTAACCCCGAGGCTCTTTTCGCTGAGATTGACGGCCTTGAGGCCCGCGGCGCTGACACCTCCCGCCTGAAGATTTCCGCTAACGCACACCTGGTCGCACCCTACCACCAGACCATGGACAAGGTGACCGAGCGTTTCCTCGGCAAGCGCGCTATCGGCACCACCGGCCGCGGTATCGGCCCCGCCTACATGGATAAGGTTGGCCGCCTCGGCGTGCGTGTTCAGGACATCCTGGACGAGTCGATCCTGCGTCAGAAGGTTGAAGGCGCACTGCGCCAGAAGAACGAACTGCTGGTGAAGGTCTACAACCGCCGCCACGTTGAGGTTGACGAGATCGTCGAGTACTTCATGTCTTACGCCGAGCGTCTGAAGCCGATGATTGTGGACACCACCCAGCTGCTGAACAAGGCACTGGACGAGGGTAAGACCCTGCTGATGGAGGGCGGCCAGGCAACCTTCCTGGACGTTGACCACGGCACCTACCCGTTCGTGACCTCCTCCAACCCGACCTCCGGCGGCGCGTGCGTCGGTTCGGGGGTGGGCCCGACCCGCATCTCCCGTGTGATTGGTATTCAGAAGGCGTACACTACTCGCGTGGGTGCTGGCCCCTTCCCGACTGAGCTGTTCGATGAGATGGGCGAGTTCCTGCGCACCACCGGCGGCGAGTTCGGCGTGAACACTGGCCGCCCGCGTCGTTGCGGCTGGTACGACGCCGTGCTGGCGCGTCAGGCTGTGCGCATCAATGGTTTCACCGACCTGTTCATCACCAAGCTGGACGTGCTGACCGGCCTGGATAAGATCCCGGTCTGCGTGGCTTACGACGTTGACGGTGTGCGCCACGACGAGATGCCGATGACTCAGACTGAGTTCCACCACGCTAAGCCGATTTTCGAGTACTACGACGGCTGGACCGAGAACATTTCGGATGCGAAGAGCCTGGATGAGCTGCCCGAGAACGCCCGCAAGTACGTGCTGAAGCTGGAAGAGATTTCCGGTTGCCGTATCTCCGCGATTGGTGTGGGCCCGGACCGCGACCAGACCATTGTGGTTCGCGACCTCATCAACGAAGACTAAGCGCAATAGCTCAATACGTGAAAGCCCCCGGAGGCTACCTTACAGGTGTCTTCCGGGGGCTTTCCCATGCCAGGTGCACACGCGGTGCACATGACCAGGCGGGGCGTGTGCCGTATGCTGGAAAGAGCGCCCACACACGTGGCGCCAAAGCGTTCAGAGGAGAAAAACGATGTCCTATATCACCGGAGCTATCTACCCGAGCTCGGACCGCCCTCAGCTGGGTGCCACCGAGGAAGAAACCCTCCGCGCCTACGCGGACGAGAACACCGCCGTAGCCCTCGGATACGCCAACCCCGACATCCACGAACTACACGCCCTGCAAAAAACCTTCAACCTGCACGAACTCGCCATCGAAGACGCCGGACGAGGCCACCAGCGCGCCAAACTAGAACGATACGGCGACTCCCTCTTCACCGTCATCCGCCCCGCCATCTACCTCGACAAAAAAGAAGAAGTGCGCCTCAGCGAACTGCACCTCTTCACCGGCCCCCGCTACACCCTCGCACTCGTTCGCGACGAACAGCGCATCAACGACAAGTTCAACCTGCTCTACGCCACCCCCGATGCATCCCCCGCCCGACTGCTGCACCGCATCCTCGACAGCACCGTCGACAGGTACGCCCCCGTGCTCGAGGGACTCGAGAACGACAACGACGAGATTGAAGACATCCTGTTCTCCGCGCACGACCGCCAAGACGCCAACTCCCTGGCGCAGCGCATATACGAGCTACTCAACCAGGTGATTGACTTTCAGCGAGCCTGCCGACCCCTCGAACCGATGATGGGTCGCATCATTGAAGGCCTACGCACCGGCGCGCTCGACCCGTCCCCCTACCCGGGCGCGAGCCAGGGCGAGGTTGAAGACGAGGCCGTGGAACTTGCCCGCCAGTTCCGTAATGTGCTCGACCACGTGGTGCACACGAAGGAACGCCTTGAGGATCTTCGTAGCTCCCTCGAAAACGCCCTGCGCGTGCACGACACCCTGCTCGGTCAGCAACAGAACGACGACACCAAGAAAATTTCCGCCTATGCGGCGCTACTCATGGTGCCCACCATTGTTGGCTCGGTGTACGGCATGAACTTTGAGGTCATGCCCGAGCTCAAGTGGGAGTTCGGCTACCCCGCCGCACTGCTACTCATGGTGGGTTCCTGCCTGCTTCTCTACTGGTTCTTCAAGAAGAACAAATGGCTCTGATATGCGTGTATGCCGCATAAGGCATACACGATATACCTTATGCGGCGCGGTCGTACTGGGCACGCATCGCGCGGCGGCAATCACGACGCTCACGCTTGAACTTCTTACACACAGCCTCCGAATCAGCAAACATGTAGAAGTCCTCCGGCTCAGCCGACAGGCCCAAAGTCGACAGCTCAACCAGCGACAGCATCGCGTAGAACATCTCGCGGCGCAGCTCAAAATTGCAGGCACCCGGAGCGGACTCCACCGCAAACACGCCGCCGGTGCACTCCAGCGCACGCATTGCCCAGTGCTGAGTCCACAGGTCACCATTGACCGGGCTCACGCCCAGGCGAGTCAACGCCAGGCCGGTACCCTGCACACGCTCAAAGCGCAGGCACATCTCCAAGTCCTTTTCCAGGGGGAACACGAACAGCAGAGCGTTCTGCGCCGCCGCACGCAGCTCAGCCAGGTTCGCCTCATAACCGGAAGCACCCTGAGTCAGGTGACGCATCACGCGGCCCATCGTCGAAGACGCCGGCGCGGTGCGGAAGCACGAACCGTCAGCCACCAGCTGCTCCAGAACGCCGCGGAGCTCCTCCACGTTGAAACGCTCCATACGGACGATGGTGCCCGCCTGCATCAGCAGGTTGAACTCTGCATCACGGCACAGCTGCTCATCGGCGGTGCAGGAAATCTCTGCGTTTGCGTACTGGCTCTCGTGAGTGGTGTTTTCCATGACCGTTCCTTCCGTAGATGCTGAATCAACCTAGCGGCAACACCGCAGGAGACGGCGTGCCCGGTCGGAAGGATCGTCCCTTCCAACACCTACACTCTATGAGCGACCCCTGACACGATAAGCAGTTTTTAATCTACCCCGGGGTAAAACTGGGAAAATTCTGAAAAATTCTGAAACCACCCGTGAAACCCCGTGAAACAGAGAAAACCGGGTGCCCCCACAGTCGGGAGCACCCGGTCACTCATACGGAATAGACGGCGCAACTAGCGCTGACGGTACAGCAACCACAGCATATACATGCCACCCAACGCGCCCGTCACCAGGCCCACCGGAATCTGGAACGGCGCCAACGCACGAGCCGACACAAAATCAGCCAGCACCAAAATCACCGAACCCAGCAACGCCGAATGCCACATCGCCGTACCCGGAGTGTTCCACAGGCGGCGCGCAATCTGCGGGGCAACCAGCGCCAAGAAACCAATCGGGCCCGCAACAGAAATCGCCACAGCCACCAGCAACACGGCGGCTGCGACCAGCAGGTTCACGGTCTTCTTCACAGGCAGACCCAAACCCGCCGCCAAATCGTCGCCGAGCTCCAAGGTGCGCAAGCGGCGCGTCAGCATCAGCACCAGCGGAATAGCCACCAGCAACAGCACCGCCTGCACCGACATCTGATTCCACGAGATGGCATTCAGCGAACCGTGCTGCCAGGTCTTCGCCGCCTCCGCCTTCTCCAAATCACCGCGCGTAATCAGGTAATCATTCACGGAACTGAGCATCGCACTCACCGCAATACCAATCAGCACCATCTTCTGACCCATCGTCGCGCCACCGCGCGCACCCGCCAGAAGCATCACCACAGCCGCCGTCGCAAAACCGCCAATAATAGCGCCCATGCCCATACCCACGCCGGTAGAACTCAACGACCCAATCAGCACCACAGACAGGGCACCGGTCGCCGAACCCACCGTGAAGCCGATAATATCCGGCGAGCCCAGAGCATTACGGGAAACCGACTGAAAAATAGCGCCCGACAAGCCCAAAGCCGCACCTACCACCACGGCGGCAAGCATACGCGGCAGGCGCTGATTCAACACCAGCTGGCGCTCAATCTCCGTGCCCTCACCCTGAAAAATTAGGCGAAACACCTGATCAGGGCTCATCTGATAACTACCAAACACCAGGGAGGCGACCGCCGCCACCATAAGCACCGCCACCACCAGCAGGGTACGCGGAATAGGGGTGCGGTAACGCCCCGGGATACGCACAGACCCGGCTACAGAACGAGACACAACGCTCACAATAAAACCTCTCAGAAACCGGGACCTACGAACCAAACGCGCCAGATGAACCAGACGAACCACGCGCAACAGGGCGCTGAGCACGATGCGGACCGTGCTCCGACACATGAGCTGGACCCGATTCATCGTGCGCCTGCGCCTTCGCACCCATGCGGCCCTTCTTCGCACCGCGCGCACCCGTACTCAATCGCAGCACCAGAACCATTAGCACCGGGGCACCAATAAAGGCGGTCACAATACCCACCTCAAGCTCACTCGGCATCACCAGAACGCGACCCAAAATATCGGAGGCAAGTACCAACACCGGGCCGTACACCAGCGACAGCGGCAGCACACGCGCAATATCGGAACCCACCAGCAGACGCACCACATGCGGCACGACCAGGCCCACAAAACCAATCGGGCCCGCAACCGCAGTCGCCGCACCACACAGTGCCATGATCGCAATAATCGTCGCGCCACGCACCATTGTCACCGGCACACCCAGGCCGGCTGCCGCATCCTCTCCAAGTGCCAGGGCACGCAGAGGACCAATCAGCATGAACGACAGCACCAAACCCAACGCCACAAAGGGCAGCGCAGACAGCACCTGCTCAAAGGTGCGGTTCTCCAGCGAACCCACCACCCAGAAACGGTGCGAATCAAAAGCCTTCGAATTAAACATCGTGATAATGCCGGTAATCGTGCCCAGGCAGGCATTCACCGCCACACCCGTCAGCACCAGACGCGCCGTCGAATCCAGGTTCGGTTTAGAATCCACCAGGCCCATGACGAACACCAGCGCCGCCGCCAGACCCGAACCGGCCAGCGCCAGCCAGAGCTGAACGAACGGGGACGACACCCCAAAAACGCCCACACCGACCACCACGGAGGCGGCAGCACCCGAGTTCACACCCAGCAGACCCGGCTCAGCCAGCGGGTTACGGCTCAACGCCTGCATGAG
Organism: Rothia sp. HMSC073B08; assembly: GCF_001812975.1. Lineage (NCBI taxonomy): Bacteria > Bacillati > Actinomycetota > Actinomycetes > Micrococcales > Micrococcaceae > Rothia > Rothia sp. HMSC073B08. The sequence goes on from NZ_KV811057.1 coordinate 6,342, forward strand.
CACACCCGACACCGCCAACGCGGCACCCACCAGCAACGCCGCGGCGGTACGCGGGGCACGCTTCGCCCAAATCAGCTTCGACTCGATGGTGTTCGCCTCCGGGTGGAGGAAACCGTCAATGGAGCGGTCCAGGGTGAACAGGCGCGAACCCACCGTAAACGACAGGGCGCAAAGCAGCACTAGCAGAACGCCGCCAATAATGAGCGCAACCGCCAGACGCGAGATAGACTTGCCACCCTGACCGCCAGAGGAGGCGCCAGATACGGCGTCCGAAGAAGCGGAGAGGGCACGAATTTTCGCCAGGGAAGCAGCGCTAACGGCGGGTCCGGAAGAGGGGGAGGTCTGTGGTGTCATAGGCTTTGGAGGTGGTGGGGGAGCGGTGTGCTCCCGTGCGGACGGAGGATGCTTAACGTATCAATAGATGAGTATTAAGTATCGCATATGCATATATGAGGTTATCCTAATAATATGGCAAATATGACGAACAAGATCACCCGCCGCTCCTTCGGTGCACTCGCACTCGGTTCCTTCGGTGCCCTCGCCCTGGCAGCTTGCGGTTCCTCCAACACTTCCGGCTCTTCCTCCTCCGCGTCTGCTTCTGCGACCGGTAAGAAGGTTGCACCCTCCGCCCTGCCCTCCGGCATGGGCACCACCACCGTTGACGGCGAATTCCCCCGCACCGTCAAGCACTTCCGCGGTGAAACCACCATCAAATCCGCACCCTCCAAGGTCGTGATTCTCTCCACCGGTCAGCTCGACGGCGTGCTTTCCCTGGGCATCGTGCCCGTCGGCGCGGCAACTGCCGGTGACGCCGACCTGGTCCCCGCCTACCTGAAGACCAAGTTCTCCGATAAGTCCGCAGAGCTCGACAAGATTGCCAAGGTCGGTAAGCGCACCGACCCGGACGTTGAGGCCATCGCAAACCTCAAGCCCGACCTGATCCTCATCAACAACACCAACAAGAAGGACGAGCTGTACGAGTCCCTCGCCAAGATCGCGCCGACCGTGGTCACCGAGGGCACCGGCGTCAACTGGAAGCAGGACTTCCTGCTGATTGCCGCCGCGCTGGGCACCACCGAGAAGGCTGAGAAGCTCATGGAGGAGTACAACACCAAGGCGAAGTCGGTCGGTCAGAAGACCGGCAGCGAGAAGACTTTCTCCTTCCTGTACGCTTCCGCTGACCGCACCCGCATCTTCGCGAAGTCCTCGTTTGTGGGCTCCATCTGCGCGGATGCGTCCCTGGCACGTCCCGCAGCTGCGCAGGTTGAGAAGACCTCCATCGACCTGAGCTCCGAGCAGCTTGACCAGGCTGATGGCGACTACCTGTTCTACGGTGTGCAGGGCGGCGACGAGTCCAAGCTGACCGGTGAGGCACTGTGGAGCACCCTCAAGGCTGTTACCGAGAAGCACGCGCACAGCGTGGATGCTGACATGTTCTTCCTGAACGCTGGCCCGGCTGCCGCGCTTGGTGTTCTGGAGACCATCGAGAAGGCGCTCTAAAGGTTCTAGCCTCTCGTAGAGATTCGTAGAGATTCGCCGGGAAGCCCCGCGTTCTTACCTCTCATGCCTGCGCATGAGGGTGAGGAGGCGGGGCTTTCTGCACGCTTGGCACCTGCTTTCGCACCTGATTGTCGCCGCCGGATGCACTCGTGACCGGAATTGGTGCGCGCCCGCCGGAAATAGGGTCTAATGGGGGTAGAAGGCGCCGCGGTACCGTTGCCTCACGCCTTCACACGGAACATTTCACACCGATTAATTCACCGACGAAACGAGTACATCATGCCGATGAATAACCCCTCCGAAGAGACCCTGGCGCAGGCACGCAGCGTCATTGACGCGCTCAACGAGCGTGGCGCGCGTAAGCAGGCGATTCGACTGAAGGTAAGCAGCCCGGACGCGCCGCTGCCGCAGACCGCCTCCAAGTTTGGTGGCCGCCCGTACTTGCCCGCTGGCGAGTCTGCGCCGACCAATGAGAAGGGCGAACCGCTGGGCATGATCGCGCAGATTAACTGCGCCGACCTGCCCGAAAACGATATTTACCCGGCGACCGGCATGCTGCAGTTCTGGATCGACCCGAACGACGAAGAATGCATGTGGGGGTACGACTACGAGAACCCGCTTTCGCAGAAGAATCACCGTGTTGTCTACTACGAGACGCTGGATGAACCGAACCCGGATGTGCAGTTCCCGGTTCCATTCCCGATCATCGACTGGGGTGATTACGGCTGGCCTTTGGGACTTGAGGGCATGGATGTTTCTGAGGCAACCACCGAGTACGCACTTGCCTTCGAGACCTGGGAGCAGGGCTTCCTGGATGGCGGCTTCGAAATCTACGACCAGTTCGCTGACACCTGGGATGAAATGTACCCGGATCAGAAGCTGCCCGAGGAACCGAACGCACGCGGTGACGCCTCCTACAATCTGCTGGAGCCCTTCGAATCGGAGGAGAGGGATTACTCGCATATTGGCGGCTACCCCTCGTTCGTGCAGGAGGACCCGCGTGACGAGTTCGAGGAGTTGAGCGGCCACACCGTGAACCTGCTGACTATCGAATCGGAGTGGGGTGAGGACGCTGAGGAGGGCGTGTACGTGATGTGGGGTGACGCTGGTGCGGCGAACTGGCTGATTACCCCGGAGGCGCTTGCCGCCCGCGATTTCTCGCAGGTCGTCTTTGAGTGGGCTTGCGGCTAAAGACTGCGCTACTTTCACATCATCAATGAGGAGATTCTAAGATGCTCGACAACAAACCGTTCAAGGACATTGAAAAGCAGGTGAAGCACGTTATCGACCTGCTCAACCAGGAGGGAGCTCGCAAGAAGGCTATCGCTCTGAAGCCCTTCGTACCCGATGAGCCGCTGCCGCAGACCGCATCCAAGTTTGGCGGCCGCCCGTACCTGCCCGCCGGCGAGTCCGCACCGACCAATGAGGCGGGCGAACCGCTGGGCATGATTGCGCAGATTAACTGCGCTGACCTGCCCGAGAATGACATTTACCCGGCAACCGGTATGTTGCAGTTCTGGATTAACCCCAACGACGAAGAGTGCATGTGGGGTTACGACTACGAGAACCCGCTCTCGCAGAAGAACCACCGCATTGTGTACTACGAGACGCTGGGTGAGCCGAACCCGGATGCACCGTTCCCGAACGTGGATTGGGACGAGGGCGGCTGGCCCATCGGCGGTTTCGACTGTGAGAGCGGCCCGCTCGAGATTGAGTACGGCATGACCTTTGAGGTGCGCGAGCAGGGTGTAACCGCCTCCGGCTACGACTACTACGACGTTTTTGGCGCGAAGTGGGATGAAACCTACCCGGAGGAGAAGCTACCCGAGGCGCACGAGAACCCGTACAGGAACCAGCCGCGCCGCGAGGCCATCTACGAGCTGACGGAGCCTTTCGAATCGGATGAAGAGTACTCCCACATGGGCGGATACCCGTACTTCGTGCAGAACGACCCGCGCGATGAGTTTAAGGAGCTGCGCGGCCACACGGTGAATCTGCTGACTATCGTCTCTGAGTCGGAGAATGAGGAGAACGAAGACGAGGAGATTGAAATCATGTGGGGTGACGCCGGTTCTGGAAACTGGCTGATTACTCCGGAGGCGCTTGCTGCCCGCGACTTCTCGCAGGTCGTCTTTGAATGGGCTTGCGGCTAAGAAGGTCTTAGCTGAATAGCCGCAGGGGAGGGAAATAGAGAATAACCGCTCTATTTCCCTCCCCTTTTGCGTGCCCGTACTACGGCGATGCTTAGGCAGCGCGATACTTACGGTTTTTGCTACGTGGCGGAGCTGTAGCGACAATCAGCTTTGCCTCCACAAGACGGCGCAGGTCATTCGTAATGGACGTACGTGAAGCGCCCCGACCCCAATGTTCCTGGATGTACGCGATGGAAGCCGCCTCGCCCTGCGCACGCAGGCCGCGCACAATACCGGCCTGGCGTTCGCTGAGGCCGTCAAGCGACGCGTCGGTGCCCGAAGGTTTGGTGGTGGTGCCGTCTGAATGTGTGCCCTTGGAGCGGGCAACTCGCTGGGGCTGATCTTCAGGTGCGGTCTTCTGCTCCTTGAAAGACACACCCTGCGGAGGCTGCATCAGAGTGACCTGCACGTAAAGCAAACGGTCAGCAAACTGGGGAGCGGGCAGGCCCGCCTCCTTCAATGCGCGCAGAACCGTGGGAATACCGGAAGCCCTATTCTCTGCAATCAAGCGCCCCGTCCCCGGGTCGGGTAGGTCAGTCAGAATGCTCGCCAAGTAGCTGTTGCGGGTTGAAGAAACACCGGGCTGACCAAAATCTCGGATAGTCACGGCACCGTAAATACCGCCCGGGCTACGCACCACCAAGCGGTTGGTGTAGAGCTCAACCTGCACCTGCGAGCCGCGCGCACCCGGCGAGTAATCGCGGTGCATGAGGGCGTTAACCAAGAGCTCACGGATAGCCTCCAGCGGATACTCGTAGCGCTCAACCCGCCCGATACCGCTGCTGTTGAGACCCTCCATCGTGGACGTTTTGCGCATATTGCGAACCAAAACGCCCATCGCTTCATCCAGCATGGAGGGGATAGGCCCGGTACAGCTGTGATTGTCTAGAAAACGTCGACCATCCTCGGTGACCTCACCCAGTTCTTCACCCGGAAGAACAACAACGCTCATCATCAGCTGCGGGAAGAACGCCTGCGGGTATGAGCCCATGGCGAGAAGCGCCCCAAGAGTGGGCACTTCTCGACCCTCAGAATCGATGCGGAGAATGCGCGCCTGCAGAAGAACCTCACGGTCAGAAAGCGCGGCAAAAACGCGAGGCTGTTCCTCGCGGAGGCGCGCGACGTAGGCGCTGACGAGGGTGGGGGAGAGGTCCTTGAAGCTTGCCTCGCTGACAAGTTCTTCGTCGTAGCGGGGCTGGCTGCGGTTCTCTAGGATGCGGTCAATCTCGTACTTGGTGAGGCGAATATCCGCCTCACCAACACGCTGGTAGGAGCCGTTGTACATGCCGTGTGCTTCGATGTAGTAGGGCTTCTGCGTCGGGTCGCCGGGGAGTACGTCGATGCGCACGATACGGTGCTGCTCGTCTGCCGCCTCAATTTGAATATCTACCGGGGGTCGAGGCGTGATCTTGGAACGGATTGCCTCAACGGATGCGTCGTGGACTGCCTGTGCGTTGAAACCTTCAACCGGTTGCAGACCTTCTGCCGGGTCGGTCAGGCCAAGAAGAATGGTGCCACCGTCGCCGTTAGCGAAGGCGCTAACGGTTTCAAGAACGGACTTGGGGAACCCGCCAGCTGCAGCTTTGACTTCTACTCGCCCGTTTTCAGCCTGGCTACGGCGTAGGTTTTCGATGAGTTCGGCGGTGTTTGTTTCCATGCATGCTCCCGATGGCTACTTCTTGGTGAACGTTATAGCAACGTCATAACAGCATCATAACAATTTCTGTTATGAAGTTGTTATCATCCTGCGATGATGTTGTTATGATGGGATATTTTCCTCGCGTCTTGAACCTTGAAAACCCCGAAATTACAGGCTAAAACCGGGTATTTTGCCGGCGCTGATTGAGCGTGCATCATAACAGCCGTCATAACAACTTCTGTTATGACAGCTGATATGATGCCCCGTCATAATCCGCAATAAACGACATATAGGTACCCGCACTTGGTGCACCCCGCCGCCGGTGGCACAGTATAAAGTCGAGCCACTATCGACTCCCCGCACACAGGCGGGCAGATACACCAGGAGCAAACCAATGGCTGAACACACTTTCGGCTTCCGCACCCGCGCACTACACGCGGGCGGCACCCCCGACGCTGAACACGGTGCCCGCGCGGTCCCCATCTACCAGACTTCCTCCTTCGTCTTCAAAGACGCTGACGACGCCGCGAACCTCTTCTCTCTGCAGAAGTACGGCAACATCTACTCGCGCCTGTCCAACCCGACCGTAGCCGCGCTGGAGGAGCGCATCGCCTCCCTCGAAGGCGGTATCGGTGCGGTAGCGACCGCCTCCGGCATGGCTGCCGAGTTCATCACCTTCGCGGCTCTGTGCCAGCAGGGCGACCACATTGTGGCTTCTTCGCAGCTGTACGGCGGCACCGTCACCCAGCTGGACGTGTCCCTGCGCCGCTTCGGCATTGAGACCACCTTCGTGCCCGGCACCGACCCCGCCGACTACAAAGCGGCACTGACCGAGAACACCAAGGCGATCTACACCGAGATTGTTGCGAACCCCTCTGGTGAGGTTGCCGACCTGGAAGGCCTCGCAGAGGTCGCCCACGAGGCGGGCATTCCCCTGGTCGTGGACGCAACCCTGTCCACCCCCTACCTGATCCGCCCCATCGAGCACGGCGCGGACATCGTCATTCACTCGGTCACCAAGTTCCTGGGCGGTCACGGCACCACCCTCGGCGGTATCGTCGTCGAGTCCGGTCGTTTCAACTGGGGTAACGGCAACTTCCCGTCCATGACCGAGCCGGTTCCCTCCTACAACGGCGTGTCCTGGTGGGGTAACTTCGGTGAGTTCGGTTTCCTGACTAAGCTGCGTTCTGAGCAGCTGCGTGACTTCGGTCCGTCGCTGAGCCCGCAGTCCGCGTTCAACCTGCTGCAGGGTGTTGAGACCCTGCCGCAGCGCATGGACGCGCACCTGGCGAACGCTAAGCAGGTTGTCGCCTGGCTGGTTGAGGATCAGCGTATCGCCTACGTGAACTACGCCGGTCTGGAAGACCACCCGCACCACGAGCGTGCGAAGAAGCTGCTGCCGCTGGGTGTCGGTTCCGTGTTCTCCTTCGGCGTGAAGGCGACCGAGAAGGCTTCCGGCCGCCTGGTCGGTGGCGAGTTCATCGGCGCCCTGCAGCTGGCAAGCCACCTGGCGAACATTGGTGACGCACGCACCCTCGTGCTGCACCCGGGTTCGACCACGCACCAGCAGTTGACCGCTGAGCAGCTGGCTGCTGGCGGTGTCGGTGAGGACCTGATCCGCATTTCCGTGGGTCTGGAAGACGTTGAAGATATCATTTGGGACCTGGATCAGGCGCTGACCTACGCGACCGGCCTGAACCACGCCGGTGAACGTGTGGGCGAGTCCAGCGCAGACAAGGTTGTGGAGGCTGAGGAGGCGGTTGCCGCCGCTAAGGCCGCCGAGGACGCTGCCGCCGCTGAGGCTGCTGCTGGCGCATCCTGCTCCCTGCCTACTACCACTCAGGAGGAGAAGTAATGACTGAGAAGCGTACCTGGGTGGGTCCTTCCGCCCCTGAGCGTCTGAACATTCTGCGTAATACCCGCACGATCGCGATTGTGGGTATGAGCGATAAGATTTCGCGTGCCTCGTACTTTGTGGCAACGTACCTGCAGTCGGCGTCGCCGTACAAGCTGTATTTTGTGAACCCGATTCTGGCGGCGAAGGGCAAGCTTGTGCTGGGTCAGCCGGTGTACCCGTCGCTGCAGGACCTGCCGGAGGTCCCGGATCTGGTGGAGATTTTCCGCCGTAACGAGGACCTGCCGGGCGTGGTTCAGGAGGCTGTGGATCTGGGCGCGAAGACCGTGTGGATGCAGTTGGGCTCCTGGAGTGAGGAGGCTGCCGCGATTGGTGAGGCTGCTGGCCTGAACGTGGTGATGGATAAGTGCGTGAAGATTGAGCATGCGCGTTTCCACGGTGGCCTGCACCTGGCTGGTTTCAATACGGGCGTGATTTCTTCGAAGCGTCAGGTGCTGTCGAAGTAAGCAGCCTGTGCTGTGTAAGCCGCTGCGGCTTGTAATTACAAAAAATCAGGCGCTCGTTAGCGTTTGAACGGAAGGGGGCGTACCCGGGGACCATCCCGGGTGCGCCCCTCCTTCTTTGATAGTGGTACAGTGACATAAGTAACCAGAAGGTAACAGGATAAAATGCCGAGTCTCCTTGAGGAGAGAGCGGCTCAGTGTTATTGTTGTAGTAACAGCCCCCCCTCCGCCTCTGGGTTTACCTAAGCGCATCTCGAGGGGGTCCTTTTTTACGTACTTGGTTCTACGGCGAACTAAAAGCAAGGAGCATCAAGACTGTGCGTATGGAAACGCAAGTATTTCTGCCTTCAATTAAGAAAAGGCTGGAATATATGGTGTCTAAAGGATATTTTTCTGAGGAACCTGTATTGGCTAGCGGCGACAGTGACATGTTGGAATATACAAATTTCCACTATTTGTTGGGGTACTGCCGTAATTACCATAAACTCAAGAAAGAAGGGGCTATACCAGGTAAGCCAGCCCTTTCAGAAGTCTTGGATATAGTCCGTATGGATACACAAGTTTCATCATTAATCTATAACTACTTAAGGCAGGCTGAGCAGGCGCTACGTACCGCATGGGTGCATGTTTTTTGTGATGAACGTAGCCCCTTCGAGTATCTCAATCCAGATGCTTATTACTCTACGAATCAGAACAAGACGGGGGAAACACTCACAAGGGATATGATGCGGCATATCCTGCGATACCGTGAACCCTATGTTCGTGAGCGGATTGAAAAATGGTGGAAATCTTGCTCTAGAGATCCCCACACACGGTTGGAACATTTGGAAGACTGGGGAGATATCGAAGAGCTTCGAAAAAAGATGCAGAGAGAACTCCCTCTATGGTCAGTTGTGGATTCGTTCTCTATGGGGGTTCTTTCTCGTGCAGTTAGTCAGAGCATCTTAGTCGCTGCAGAGGAATCTGTAGACATTGAAAAGATGATGCTCTATAAAAAGACTGCGGAATATATGGGGATAAACCATAAGCACTTTGAGGGCCGTCTTAAGTCTCTAACCACTCTGAGAAACCGGGTAGCTCATGGTTCTCGTCTCTGGATGATGCCAACGACTGACACCTCTGCGAAGCCAAAAATTTTTAAGAAGGACCTCCGCGAGGCGGACCGGAAGGGTATGCTGGTCAGCTTCGCTAACGTTGCTCTCCTGCAGGGAAACGCTCGTCGTCAGCGGGAAGCTTGGGACGCGATAAAGGCTCTAGTGGAGCAGAATCAAAGCTACTGCGTTGGCGTAGGTTCGCAGAAAATCTTCGAAAAACAGCGATAGTCCTGCAGCTACCTTGCATTATGATGCTGGCGTTCTCGTGGGACTAAGAGAGGGGCGTACCCGGGGTGATTCCCGGGTACGCCCCTCCTTCTATGCCCGGTGTAATGCCCGGTGTAGTGCCGGGTGTAGTGCCCGGCAGGGCATCCGGCGTGTTTGGGCGAGATTGAGGGCGCAGCATCGCCCCTAGTGGAGGGCAGTTCAGCTTTAAGGTAAACCTACCCTTATGTTCTGGGGTGCTGAGCCGGTATCCTAGTGTGGAGCCCGGCGGCCGGTACTCAGCACACACGCGTACCGACCGCCGGGTTTTCCTCTCTTGCAGATTGTGACGGAATATTACGTTGAATTCTTTCCCACCGGGAATAGCTGTACGATAGCCAGCGTTGTACCCGCAGAGTAAGGGGCACACCGCACGATGCCCCCGGGTTACCGCAGGGTGACAACCCGCAACTACAAGAGCATCAACCACCACACGAAAGAAGAACACTATGTCCGCAATGATTAACCGCCGCACCGTCCTCGCAGGCTCCGCATTCACCGGCCTGGCTGCACTGCTCGCAGCGTGCGGTTCGTCCAGCAGCAGCACCGCATCCAGCACCAACAAGCTGGAGGCTATCAAGTCTGCCGGCAAGATCCGTGTGGGCTTGGAGGGCACCTACCGCCCCTTCTCCTTCCACGACTCGAACGGCACCCTGGTCGGTTTCGAGAAAGAAATCATCGACCTGGTCGCTAAGGACCTGGGCGTGACTGCAGAGTTCACCGAAACCCCCTGGGATTCCCTGATCGCCGGTGTGGACGCTGACCGCTACGACATCGTCATCAACAACGTTTCCGCAACCGACGAGCGCAAGCAGAAGTACGACTTCTCCGTACCCTACCTGTACTCCGAGCCGAAGGTTGCCGTGAAGAAGGACTCCTCCCTGCAGAACGTGAGCGAGATTTCCGGCCACTCCTCGGCGCAGTCCGAAACCTCGAACTTCCGCAAGATGGTGGAGGCGAAGGGTGCCTCGATCGTGGTTGTTTCCGGTTTCGATGAGGCTATCGAGCAGGTCCTCTCGGGCCGTGCAGAGATGACCGCGAACGACTCCGTGTCCTTCGCTGAGTACTTCAAGGAGCACCCGGACGCCAACCTGCGCCTGCTCTCCGGTGACCTGGGCACCGGTAGCAACTCCTCCATCCTGCTGCCTAAGGGCCAGGACGCCCTGCGTAACGCTATCGACGAGTCGCTGAAGAAGCACCTGCAGAACGGTGACATCAAGGCGATTTACGAGAAGTACGTGGGCGAAGACCTCTCCCCGAAGAACTAACACTCTCATAAGGAGCTGAGTTCCGCGCATGGAACGCTACCTCAACCTCTGGGCAGAATCACTGCCGCAGCTGCTGACCTCGACGGTGGCAGTGACCATTCCGCTATCGCTCATCTCCTTCGCGCTGGCGCTGCTGGTGGGCATCATCTCCGCCGGCGCGCGCACGAGCCGCTTTGCACCGGTGAACTGGCTGGCCTGGCTGTATATCTGGGTCTTCCGCGGCACCCCGCTGCTGGTTCAGCTGTTCATCGTCTTCTACGGCCTGCCGAAGGTCGGTATCGCTCTGGATGTGTGGAGTGCCGCAATCATCACGATGAGCCTGCACACCGGCGCGTACGTGGCGGAGACGTTCCGCTCCGCGGTGGCGGCCATTCCGCGCGGCCAGTTTGAGGCGGCGGCAACCCTGAACTTCACCCGCATGCAGACCCTGCGCCACGTGGTCATTCCGCAGGCGGTGCGCATCGCGCTGCCGAACCTGGGTAACAACTTCATCGACCTGATTAAGGGCACCTCGCTGGTGTCGGTTATTTCAATGGTTGACCTGTTCCAGACCGGTAAGCAGATTGCTTCACGCACCTTCGAGCCGCTGGCAATGTACTCCGAGGTCGCCATCATTTACCTGGTGATTTTCACTCTGCTGACCGCCGCGCAGTCTGCGCTGGAGAAGTACAGCAACCGTTACGTAAGGAGCAACAATGCTTAGCGTTGATTCCCTGTCGAAGAGCTTCGGCGATACGCAGGTGCTCAAGAACATCAGCCTGGACATCCCCGACGGCGAGACCACGGTTATTCTGGGCCCGTCCGGTAGCGGTAAGTCCACTCTGCTGCGCTGCCTGAACCTGCTGGAAACCCCGCAGTCCGGCACGCTCACCATTGACGACGCGCAGGTGGACTACAGTCAGAAGCTCACCGACGCGCAGGTGCGTGATATTCGTTCCCGTTCGGCGATGGTGTTCCAGCAGTTCAACCTGTTTCCGAACTACACGGCGTTGAAGAACGTGGCGCTCGCCCCGACCCTCAACGGCACCCTGAACGCTCAGCAAGCGCAGGAGCGTGCCCGCGAGCTGCTGGCGAAGGTGGGTCTTGCCGACAAGGTAGATTCCTACCCGGACGCTCTCTCTGGTGGTCAGCAGCAGCGTGTGGCGATTGCCCGCGCCTTGGCGTTGGAACCCTCCTACCTGCTCTTTGATGAGCCGACGAGTGCGCTGGATCCCGAGCTGGAGGCGGAGGTGATCCGCGTGCTCATGCAGCTGGCGAAGGAGGGCCGCTCCCTGGTCATCGTGACGCACAATATGGCGTTTGCGAAGAAGGTTGCGGATCGTATCGTGTTCCTGGAGAACGGTACCCTGCGTTATAACGGGGAGCCGACCGGTTTCTTTGCTTCGGATGATGAGCGTATCCGTAAGTTCTTGACGGTGTACGACAGCACCGAGTACACGATTTAGCCGTACTGCACATAGTAAATATGGGCTGGCTTCTGCCGGTCAGATAATCATCTGACGAGCGGAAACCATCCCATATTCTATATTCAGCATATATTGGTTTTTACTCTGAAAGACCCTTAGAGCGGCGGTACTCCTCCAGTTGCTCAGCATTAATCACCTCAAGCTGTTCAGTGAGCGGAGCACCAGGGGCCCAGCCCTCATTAGCAACGGCACGGTCCTCCTGCTTACCAAAAGTGAAGAGACGCGGGCGAGGCACACGCAGCTCAGCCGGGGTAGTCGGCAGCTGCCAATTCTTCATATGGGAGAGCACACCAAACACCAGACACAAGAAAATAGACAGTGCCATCGCAAGGTTCGGGCGGTGGAGCAGGCCCGTCACGAGGGCGGTCTCGGTGGCACCCACAAACGCGACTGTCGCATACAGGGAGTTACCGCCAAAAATCGCCGGAATGCGGTTGACCATAATGTCACGGATAACGCCGCCACCGACCGCGGTGGTCACACCCAGTGCAATAGCGGGCAGCCAGTGCAGGCCCAAGTTCAGGGACTTAATGGTGCCGGTTGCCGCCCACGCACCCATACCGATGAAGTCAATGATGAGCATGGTTCGGGTCGCCCAGCGGGCACTCAAGTCGATGCTGTACGCCAGAATCGAGGAGCCGATAGCACCCACCCAGTAGCCGCCGTCAGTGAGTGCCACGGGCAGTCCGGAGTTCAGTAGGATGTCACGGATCATACCGCCGCCCATGCCGCAGGCGACCGCGAGCAGCAGGAAGCCCACAATGTCGAATCGGAAGGCGCGCGCCACAGCACCGCCGAGCAGGCCGTTAGCGACAACGGCGGCAATGTCGACGATGCGGAATACCTGATCTGGGTCAAAGAGCTCGTGCATGGGCGTTCTCCTGCGTACGTGATGCGTGTGCCGGTAGGGGAAGTGTGCGCAACGGGGGGGGGAGGTCGGGTGACGACGTTATCACCGCATCCGGCTCTGTTTGCCTGTGCGCGTACCTGAATTGGCACCGATTTATTGTAGACCCGCCGCCGCCTCTGCTCCTAGTTGAAAGGTGCTCATGACGAGCTCTGAGACGTAACGGAGAAGCTTGTGGGCGCGCTAAAAGATGGGCGTAGAATGAGTGAATCTCCACCCCCAATGCTCTGTCATGATTGTTTTTGCGCTGGGTTCTTTCCAGTACGGTAGCGGCATCATTTCTTCGCTACTGTTGGCGTTGAGCCCCCTGAATGCGGTGGAGTCCATGGCGGTCATGATGTTTGCCGGTGCGGCGCTGTCGGCGCTCATGGTGTGGCTACCCTCCCGTAAGCTGAGCGCTCGCTAAGCTGGAGCTAGACGAATACTAGAGGCATGTGGCCCGGTCGTTTGATAGACCGGGCCACATCGCAAATCGTTATCTGCGTAAGGTGAAAGGAGCCGCCGTGACGGTATCGCGTGACGAAGTTTTCGAAATCCTGCGGGGCGTGGTGCCCCGCCTGGAGGAGGCGCTTCCCGGCTGGTCGGTGCGCCCCAACATCACGGGTACCGGCGCGGTGGGGCTCTACCTGGACGGCCCCGCAATCTACCGGGACGGCGAGCCCCTGGCCGGCGTGAACGCCAAGGGTGAGCCGGTCGCCCGGCACCTGTGCGGCACGATTCAGACCGCCGACCGCGGCCTGCCGCAGGAGCTCGGGCAGGTGCGCTACCAGTACATCCTGGGCGTGAGCGTGGCGGAGCACGAGAGCGAGTACCCCGAACTGGCCGACCTGGCGAGCGTGGGGGAGCCGAGCTGGGTTCCTTCGCTGAGGGCCCTGGAGGCGCTGGTGGAGTCCGAGGGTCGCGAGGCGCTGTTCATCAGCCGCGGCGGGTACGTGCCCGGCCGCCGCGCCCTGGGTAAGCGCCGTGTGGCGCTGCGGCGCGAGTTCTTCCCCGGTAAGCCCTGGCTGGGTTTGGGCATGATTGACTGGTGTGCGGGGGTGCGCTCGACCCCGGTGTACGCCGAGGATCTGGTGGCTCTGGTGGCCGCGGCGACGCGCCTGGCGAGCGGCTGGGATGCCGCCCTGCGCGCTGTCTCTGCGGACAGTCAAAAGTAGTTAAAACAGAGCGGCGCATCCGACCCGCAAAGGGGTGGACGCGCCGCTTCTTGTAAGCTCTAACGTTTAGTGGTTTAGCCCAGTGCCTCAGCTAGTCTGAACGGGTCGAGCCGTATGAGATATTGCCTTATCGATAGCATGCAAGGGTGATGCATCCTGCTGCCTCTACGGGGGCGTAACCGTAGCGTTTGTAGAGTGCAACGGCGTGTTCACTAGCGGTGTCGGTAGTAATGAGTCGCTGTCGAATGTCTTCTCGGTCAAAGTCCTCAATGACACGCTTTAGAAGCGCAGAACCAATGCCCTGTCGTTGGGCGTGTGGATGCACTAGGAGGTCCTGAATGTAGGCGATAGAGTGTCCGTCCCCAACGGCGCGGACTAGCCCGACGAGCCGTCCCGTTCCGTCCGTGGTTGCCTTTCGTGCGGTGTAGAGATACCGCGATCCTTCCAGCATTGGGATGAGACGTTCGGGTGTTTTGGTATAGGCACTCCAGCCCACAGAATCGTAAAGCTCAGTAAGTTCTTCCACGCTGGGAAGGGGGCTGGTGGAGTCCAAAATACAGTACCGCATACAGGCATTGTATAGCGCCAAATCGGGGGATTTAGGGAACTACCGTCCAACACGTTTTTAGCTAGTGCAGGGTATAATCTGGGCATAAAGTAAGCGGCGCATCCGACCCGTAAAGGGGTGGATGCGCCGCTTCTGTGTAAGCTCTAACGCTTAGTGGGTTTAGCCCAGTGCCTCAGCCAGCTGAATGCCCTGTGCCACGCCACCGAGGGTTGCAGCAATACGGATCAGGTCGTTGACCTGCTCCTTGGTTGCGCCCTCTTCGCGCAGGGTGTGCTCGTGAGCCTCAACGCAGTGGGAGCAGCCGTTGACTGCGGACACTGCCAGAGCGAACATCTCGAAGTCCAGCTTCTCAATGCCACCGTTCTTGCCGATGATCTGCATGCGCAGGTTTGCGCGCTGGTCATCGTATGCACCGTTCAGGAAGCCACGGGTGCGGTAGAAGATGTTGTTCATGCCCATGATGGATGCAGCACCCAGAGCAGCCTCGTAAGCGGTGTCGCTCAGGTGCTCCTTAGCCTCTGCAGCAATCTCAACAACAACAGAGTCAACCTTGGTTGCTGCTGCGGTTGCGAGGATTGCGCCCCAGAGCTGCTGCTCGGACAGGGAGGTGATGCGGGGCAGGGAGGACAGGTTGAGGCTCATGTCCTTCGCGTAGGAAGGCAGAGCCGAACGCAGGTTATCGATGCTCATGGATTACTTCATCTCCTTGAATGCGTCGATGGTTGCTGCACCCTTCTTCCAGTTGCATGCGCACAGCTCGTCGGACTGCAGTGCGTCCAGCTGGCGGAGCACCTCGTCGGTGTTACGGCCGACGGAGTCAGCGGTAATGGAGACCGACTGGATGGTGTTGTGGGGGTCGATGATGAAGGTTGCGCGGTCTGCAACGCCGTCCTTGTTCAGGATGCCCAGTGCTGCGGTCAGTTCGCGCTTGAGGTCGGATGCCATGACGATGGGCAGGTCCACGAGCTCTTCGTGGGAGCGGCGCCATGCGTAGTGGGTGTACTCGTTGTCAACGGAAACACCGATCACCTGGGTGTCGCGTGCCTCGAACTCGTCAGCGAGCTTGCCGAATGCAGCAATCTCGGTGGGGCAAACGAAGGTGAAGTCCTTCGGCCAGAAGAAGACGACGCGCCAGGTGTCTTCGTCCAGACCCTCGGAGGAGACGGTGGTGAAGTAGTCTTCGGGCTTGGTTGCTTCGATGTCAGCCAGCTTACCGGGGACAACGCCGGTGAGCTCGTATGCGGGGAACTGGTCGCCGATGGTCAGAACTGCCATAGTGTTCTTCTTTCTGCTTCGTGCCGCGCGGATTCGTTGCGCGGCGCTTGTTCTAAGTGGTGCCCAATGGGCGGGCTCGATGACTATTTTATTATGAATAATTCATAATAATCAAGTGATGACGGGTGAAAATGCGAGTATTAAGTCGTGATTTGCGTCACTGAATATTCTGGGATGTTCACAAAAGCTTTTCCGACGCACAAACCCGAGGGTTTAAGCTCGAACCATGACCCCCGAACACAGCGACTTTTCTGAGCACAGCGAACACGTAGAGCCCAACCAGCCCGAACTCATTACCGAACGCCTCACCCTGCGCCACCTGCGCGAGGCGGATATCCCCGACATCGTAGAAGCCTGCCGCGACCCGCAAATGATTCGCTACACCCGCGTACCGCTAAACTACACGCGCGCCGACGCTGAGGACTCCCTACTCACCACCGCCCGTCAAATTGCCGCCGGGCAAATCCAGCGCTGGGCGATTGACGCCTCCGGTGTGTTCGCGGGGAGTATCGAGCTGCGCCTACCTGACGGCACCCCCGAAAGCCCCGGAACCCGCGCCGAACTGGGCTATTACACCGCCCCGAAGGCGCGCGGCAAGGGCTATATGACCGAGGCGCTGCGAGCCGTCCTCGGCTACGCTTTCGACCCGCTCGGGCTGGGTCTCGAGACTGTCCGCTGGACCACCCTGGCGGGTAACGAGGCCTCCGAACGTGTGGCGGTTAAAGCGGGTTTCACCGGCATCTACGACGATATTGACCCGAACTCCGGTCGCCCCGATGAGAACGGTCACCCGGTGCAGCATCGGGTGCGCCGCGCCGATATGACCCGCGCGCAATTTGCGGCGCTCTGGGCTAACTAAACTGCGCTCTGGACGTAACGTGCACGGGGTTGAGCGGGAGCCCATGAGAAAGCCCCGCAATCTAGCTACCTGATGCCGAAGCCGCGGAACGAGCCGTTCGGCTCCTCCCACTCGACGAGAACCTCATCCACGCGCCCGGCGGTGTCGTCACCGCGCAGCACATCCACCAGGCGTGCGCAGGAGGCGGCAGTACCTTCCGCAACGACCTTCACGCGCCCGTCGTCGAGGTTCTCGGCGTAGCCGGTTAGGCCCATGGGCTTGGCGGTTCCGGCGCACCACCAACGGAAACCGACACCCTGCACTTTGCCGCTGACGAAAGCGACGAGGCGGATTTCGGCGGGTTCTGCCGGGGTGCGATTGGTGAAGAAATCAAAGAAACCCATGGGTCCTCCCGGGGTCATCTCGTTGAGGGTGGTCTGATGGGGGTGAGCGTCGGTGGCGGCGTCCGGATTAGCTTCTATAGCTTCAGTCTAGAGGGTGCGGGGTGCCTTCTGCTTGGTTGCCGCGCGTACGCGCCGTGAAGAGTTGAATAAGGGTAAAGCAACCGGAGCTGCACCCATAAGGGGAGTAAGATGGGGTGATATTTATCAGCGGCAACGCTGAACACACGGACATCTACCCGCATACAACCCATCCCCTGGAGGATCATTGAGTTCACGCCCTAAAAAAGCGCCTCTCGTCGGTAACCCGGCGAAGACACCCTACAAGCCCTGGCCTGCTCTCTGGTCCCTGGTTGTTGGATTCTTCATGATCCTGGTGGATGGCAATATCGTCACCATCGCCCTGCCGCACATGCTGCAGGATCTGGAAGCGTCCCTGTCGGCGGGTATGTGGGTGACGAGCGCCTACCTGCTGGCGTATGCGGTGCCGCTGCTCATTACCGGTCGTATGGGTGACCGCTTCGGTCAGAAGAACCTATACATGATTGGTATGGGTATTTTTACGCTCGCCTCCCTGTGGTGTGGTCTGGCGGCGGACGTTGAATCGCTCATCGCCGCCCGCGTGGTGCAGGGCCTGGGCGCGTCGCTGATGACCCCGCAGACCATGTCTCTGATTACGCTCATGTTCCCGCCGAATGCGCGCGGTGTCGCCATGAGCATTTGGGGTGCGACTGCGGGTGTCGCCTCGCTGGTAGGCCCGATTCTGGGCGGCGTGCTGGTGGATACCCTCAGCTGGGGCTGGATCTTCTTCATCAATATTCCGGTTGGCCTGGTCGGCCTGTTCTTGGCGTGGCGTAATGTGCCGGTGTTTGAGCAGAAGAAGCACAGCTTCGACTGGTTGGGCGTGGTGCTGTCGGCGGTCGGTCTGTTCCTGCTGGTTTTCGGTATTCAGGAAGGCGCCACCTACGACTGGGGCACCATCACTGACTCGTTTATGGGCACCGGTATTGCGGTGAGCGTGTGGGGTCTGATTATTGCCGGCATTCTGGTGCTGGGCCTGTTCATCGGGTGGCAGGCCATTAACCCGCGTGAGCCGCTGGTTCCGCTGAGCCTGTTCAGTGACCGTAACTTCTCCGTGTCGAATGTGGCTATTTCCGCTATGGGTGTGGTTGCTATCAGTATGGCGTTCCCGCTGACCCTGTACCTGCAGCAGGTGGAGGGCCTGGACCCGACCCAGGCTGCGCTGATGACCGCCCCGATGGCGTTGTTCTCGGGCGCGTTGGCGCCGGTGGTGGGTGCGCGTCTGAACCGTAACGACCCGAAGTGGATTGCGGTAATTGGTTTTACGCTGATGGTTGTTGGTTTTGCTCTGCTCCGCCCAACGATGGTTGCGGACGGCAACCTGTGGCTGATGGTTGGCCCGATGATTATTCTGGGTGCGGCGAATGCCTGCATTTGGGGTCCGCTGTCGGTGTCGGCGACCCGTAACCTGCCGCCGCAGCGTGCCGGTGCCGGTTCGGGCGTGTACAACGAGACCCGCCAGATGGCGTCGGTGCTCGGTTCGGCTGCGATTACCACGATTATGGCTTCTGCAATTACCTCGCACCTGTCCGCGTTGGGCCCGGCCGTTGCAGCGGGCGGTAGCTCTCACGGCGGTGCTGGAGGCGGCGTACTTCCGCAGATTCTGCGTGAACCCTACGCGGCGGCAATGGCGGATTCCATGATGCTTCCGCTGGTTGCTGCGGCAGTGGGCGCAGTCGTGTGCCTGTTCTACGCCTCCAAGAAGGCCTCCGAGGCGAAGGGTGCCGCGCAGAACGCTGGGGCAGAGTCTGAGGCAGAAAACACTAAATAGAGGCTTATCAGAGCGCTTTTACGTAATGTTCGCCATGTCAACGCGAATACGGTGCGTACACCGGGACAAGGCATATAAGCGCTGTGTATGATGAAGCGGGTCATTGTTGCTCTGAGGTGTCAAAACCTCACGAAAAACAATGACCCGCTGTTCTTTTAAGCGGCATCCCGCGCCACCATACTTGTTCGGGGTGCCGCACCACAGCGCATACATAATCACTCAACGCATCGGCTACGCCTGATGACCCAACGATTCACTCAACGCCACCCACGGCTACTCGCATCATCACGAGGGTCTTCGCGCGCATCCATGCAAACGAACACAAGAAGAGATACAGATGGCTTTCTCCTTTTCTACTCGTGCGGCACGCACTGCGCTCGCCTCGGCGGCTCTGCTGGTGCTCGGTACTGTAGCCGCACCTGCCGCTAACGCATACAACCCGGACATTGACGGCGACGGCATCCCCAACACCTGGGAAATGAAGGGCTACGACGCGGACGGCGACGGCAAGATTGACGTCAACTACCCCGCAATGGGCGCCAATCCGCTGAAGAAGGACCTCTTCGTGGAGATGGACTACATGCCCGGCCTGCTCGCCAGCGAAGAAGAGCTCGACCGCATCACCGAAATCTTCGCGAAGCTGCCCATCCGCAACCCCAACGGCACCACCGGTATTAACATTCACCTGGACGCCGGTAGCGCCCGCAGCGCCAAGTACAACCTGGGTGGTGGCAACGAGGTAGCACACGAGCAGCTGGATAGTGGCCTACAGCGCTGGCGTGAAATCCGCACCAAGAACATGGACCCCAACCGTGAAAGCGTCTTCCACTACATGATTTGGGGCGATTCTTACGGTGACCGTGGCTCCTCCGGTCAGGGTTGGGTAGGTGGCCGCGGCTTCATCGTGACCGTTGGTCCGCGCTTCTGGGGCAAGTCCGCAACCCCTGATGTTCGCGTGGCGACCTTCGTGCACGAGCTGGGCCACAACCTCGGCATGGATCACGGTGGCACCGACGGCGTGAACTATAAGCCGAATTACATGAGCATCATGAACTACCGCTACCAGCTGCGTGGCCTGGATCGTGCAGACGGCACGAAGTACTTCGGTTACTCGACCCGCGCCTACAAGGACCTGGACGAAACCAAGCTGGATGAGAAGACCGGCTTCGGTCGTAACGCCTACGGCCTGTACTACAACGGTAAGCCCGCGTGGGAGGCTATCGATTTCAACGGCAACGGCAAGATTGACGATGAGCCGGTTGAAGCCGACATCAACGGTGACGGTAAGAAGACCGTGTTGACCGCACCGAACGACCTGAAGACCCTGAAGCTGCAGGCTAAGGGTAAGGAAGTCCAGAACGGTGCGTACTCGTCCGAGGCGGAACTCTCCGGAGAGATTGAGGACAATGAGATGACCGCTGAGTACGCTCGCGCTGAGGGCCTGGTTCCCGCGCAGGACTAGTTCCTAGCGGCGGTGACTAAGAGGCTTAGCCTATAACGCAATGAGGGGCCCGGCATCCATTACGGATGCCGGGCCCCTTGCTCATGCTCGCTCCTTTAGCGGCTAATGGTTGCCGAGGTGGTGGGTGCCGTGGTGTGCCTGTTCTACGCCTCCCGGAAGGCTTCGGAGGCGAAGGGCGCCGCACAGAACGCTGAAGCAGAAAGCACCAAATAGAAGGCTTATCAGAACGGTTTTACGTCATATTTGGTGCATAAACCTGAAAAATGGTGTTATACCGGGAAAATCTAGATGCACTCTGTGTATGATGAAGCGGATTATTGTTGCTCTGAGGTGTCAAAACCTCGTGAGGGCGCAATGATCCGCTGTTCTTTAAGCGGCATCCCGCGCCACCGTATGTGTTCGGGATGCCTCACCGCAGCGCACATATATACACTCTCCGCATAGACTGTGCCCAATGATCCAATAATTCACTCAACGCTGCCTCCGGCAAACATATAATCACAAGGGTCTTCGCGCGCATTTATGCGAACGAATACGAGAAGAGATACAAATGGCTTTCTCATTTTCTACCCGCGCGGCACGTACCGCGCTCGCCTCGGCGGCGATGCTTGTGCTCAGCTTGGTTGCTGTCCCCGCAGCGCAGGCGTATAACCCCGATATTGATGGCGACGGAATCGGTAATATTTTGGAGATGAGGGGGTATGACGGCAACCGTGACGGCAAACTGGAGATTGACTACCCAGGCATGGGCGCCAACCCCTTGAAGAAGGACCTCTTTGTCGAGATGGACTACATGCCCGGTCTGCTTGCTAGCGAAGAAGAGCTCGACCGCATCACCGAAATCTTCGCGAATATGCCGATTCGCAACCCCAACGGAACCACCGGTATCAACCTTCACCTGGATGCCGGTAACGCCCGCAGCGCCAAGTACAACCTCGGCGGTGGTAACGAAGTCCCCTACCAGCAACTGGATAGCACCATGGAGAAGTGGTACGAGATCCGAAGGGCTAATATGGACCCGGACCGTGGACCTGCCTTCCACTACATGATTTGGGGTGACGCCCACGATGAATACGGGTCCTCAGGACTGGGTTACATAGGCGGTCTAGGGTTCGTCGTGACTGTGGGTCCGCGCTTCTGGGGCAAGTCCGCAACTTCCGATGTTCGCGTGGCGACCTTCGTGCACGAGCTTGGCCACAACCTCGGCTTGCGTCACGGTGGTACCGAGGATGTGAACTACAAGCCGAACTACATGAGCATCATGAACTACCGTTACCAGCTTAGGGGCATAGAACGCCCGGACGGCACGAAGTACTTCGGCTACTCGACCCGCGTCTACAAGGACCTGGACGAGAACAAGCTGGACGAGAAGACCGGCTTTGGTCGCAATGCCTACGGCCTGTACTATAGGGGAGCTCCCGCCTGGGAGGCTATCGACTTCAATCGCAACGGCAAGATTGATGACGAGCCGGTGTCGGTCGACCTTAACCGTGATGGTGAGAAAACCATCCTGACCGCACCGAATGACATGAAGAATATAAAGCTGCCGGCTACTGATGTGGATTATAACGAGGACGGTGCGAATTCTTCCGAGCAGAAGTTCTCTGGAGAGATTGAAGAGAACGAGATGACCGCCGACCGTGCGCGTGCCGAGGGTCTGGTTCCCGCGAAGGACTAAGCGGTAGCAGTCACCGGCGGTGCCCAGTAGGATAAGCCTTAAACACGGCGAGGGGCCCGGCATCCGTTATGGATGCCGGGCCCCCTTGTTTATGCTCGGTACTTTAGCGGGTGATGGTTGCCGAAGCGCGCAAACCAGCCAGATCCTTGAAGGTGTACTCGCCGCCCTCGGTCAGCTGCATTGCGACGCTACCGCTGGTGATCTGAGCGGTGGTGGTCAGAGTGTAGCTGGAGGTCACCTCGGTGAAGTACACCGGAACCAGCGAAGCCAGCACCTGTGCGTAGCTCACGCCGTCCTTCGCGGTGGCTTCCAGGTAGTCGGAGGTGCGGATGTCCAGTACGCCGGTCCAGACGTTGTCCTCGATGACCGGCTCGTAGAACTTCGCGGTGTATGCGATGCCATTGAATGCCGCCACAGCGGGGTTGTTGGTCTTCGCGCCGCCCTCGCTCTTAGCGAGTGCCGGGATCTCAACGTCGTTCTCGGGGTCCCACAGCAGCGGGTCGGTGACATCCTCGGCGGTGGGGAAAGTGAACTCGAAGGTCACCTGCAGGTGCGCCTGAGGGTACAGCCAGGAGCTACCCTGGAACTCGCCCTTGGAGTTAACGGGTGCGGAAATCCACAGACCCGCACCACCGTACAGGCCAGCGCCGACGCTACCGCCGGGGGTGAAGGTGCCGCCGCCGAGGCTCTGCGGGGTGGTGGAGGTTGCGGTGATGTTGGGTACCTGCACGGTGTAGGAGTCCAGGCCGTAGCGGGTATTAAAGTCGTTGGAGGGGTTCGAGTTGAATGCCTGGGTGAAGACACCGAACTTCAAGGTCGGGGTTTCCAGCGCATCGGTGGACGCCGCGTAGGCGGGTACCGCCGCTGCGGTTGCGATGACGGGGGTGCTCCACGCGGCACCCTTGATGAGTGCGCGGCGGTTCAGGCCATTAGTGGTGTTCGAGGAAGAAGTCATGGGATCTCTCTTGTCATTAAGAATGTGGTGATGCATGTGAGTTGAATTACTGATACTCTAATGTAATTCAGCTCATCTTCAAAATTATCTCAACTTTTACCTTAAAGTATGAATGTTACGGCACCCAGCTCACCTAACACGTGAAACGGGAGCATCATGGAAACCGAGGAGAACGTCCTCCCGGAAAACTCCACAGAAACACCACCGGTCACCACACACTAAGGAACACAACATGGCATTTCTGAAGAGCGCACGCGTCACGCTTGCCTCCCTCGCAGTGCTCTGCCTGGGCACTATCGCAGCCCCCGCAGCAAACGCCTACAGCCCCGACATCGACGGCGACGGCATCCCCAACACCTGGGAGCTGAAGGGCTATGACGCCGACGGCGACGGCAAAATCGACGTCGACTTCCCCGCAATGGGCGCAAACCCCAACCACAAGGACATCTTCGTCGAGATGGACTACATGGCGGGCCTGCTGCCCAGCGAAGACGAACTGGACCGCATCACCAAGATTTACGCCGACCTGCCCATGCGCAACCCCGATGGCACCACCGGCGTGAACATCCACCTGGACGCAGGTAGCGCCCGCAGTGCCAAGTACAACCTCGGCGGCGGCAACGAAATCAGCTACCAGGCACTTGACAGCGAATTCAAGGCGCTCCACCGCATCAAGGCGACCGAAGGTAAGTTCAACCCCGCCCGTGAAGGCACCTTCCACTACATGATCTGGGGCGACTACTACGACAACAGCTACTCCTCCGGTATCGCTAACTTTGGCGGTCGTAACTTTATGGTCACCGTCGGCCCGCACTTCTGGGGCAAGGCAAGCAGCAACATCCGCGTGGCAGTGTTCGTGCACGAGCTCGGCCACAACCTCGCGCTGAGCCACGGCGGCTGGGACGAAATCAACTACAAGCCCAACTACTACAGCGTCATGAACTACCAGTACACCCTCACCGGTGTGCCCATGGCTGACGGTAGCCGCTACTTCGGCTACTCCACCGCCGAGTACCGCATGCTCAACGAGGCGAAGCTGTACGAGGCGCGCGGCTTCGGTCCCCGCGCGGCTGGCTTCCTGTACAAGGGCAAGCCCGCCGACCAGCCGATTGACTTCAACGGCAACGGCAAGATCGACACCGAGCCGGTGTCCGTGGACCTGAACGGTGACGGCATGATCACGAACCTGGGCGCGGCAAGCGATGTGAAGATGATCCGCTTCCAGGCGACCGAGCACCCCGAGAAGGACAAGGGCCCCGAGCACATTGAGCCGAGCGGCATTACCGCCGAACACGCTCGTTCGCTGGGCCTGATTTAAGCGGCGCAACACCAACAAAGAGCCCTGTCAGCTCAGTAAAATGGCATAGCAAAAGGTGCGGATACCGAATCATCATTCGGTATCCGCACCTTTACTCTATGTGGCTTTTAGCTCAGCACAGTGCTCAGCTCAGCAACAGAGCCTAGACAGCCTCGCTCACGCGGCCGGTATCCACCAGCACCTGCGCAATGTGGCCCAGCGCCTCCTCATTCTGCAGCGAAGAAACATCGCCCAGCGAACGACCCTGGTACAGCTCACCGAGCAGGCGGCGAGTAATCTTACCCGAACGGGTCTTCGGGATATCGGCAACCGCCACAACATCCTTCGGCTTAGCAATCGGGCCAATGTGCTCACGCACGTGCGCGGTCAGCGCCGCCTTCAGCTCATCCTCAGTCAGGTCCTTACCCTCATCGGTGAGCGTCACGTAGGCGACCGCCTGGTGACCGGTCAGGTCATCCTCCACGGGGCAGACACCAGCCTCAACCACAGCCGGGTGAGTCACCAGAGCCGACTCAATCTCAATCGTGGACAGACGGTGACCCGAAATGTTAATCACGTCATCAATACGGCCGAGGATGTACACGTTACCCTCTTCGTCTTCCTTCGCGCCGTCGCCAGCGAGGAACCAGCCGCGCTCGCCGTAGTGACGCCAGTAGGAATCCAGGAAACGCTGCGGGTTCTGCCACACGGTACGAGCCATCGAGGGGCCAATCTTATCGACCACGATGAAGCCCTGCTTGCCGGGTTCGACCGGGTCGCCGTGCTCATCCACCACGCGGGTGGACACGCCGGGAACGGCGCGGGTAGCGCAACCGGGCAGGGGAGTGCAGTGCGGGGTGCCCTCCGGGTAGGTGCCCTCGGGTGCGAATGCGGGGTCGTGCGGGCGCGGGGAGCACACGGTCGAACCGGTTTCAGACTGCCACCAGGTGTCGATGAACGCCGCGGTGCCGCCGCCCACGTGCTGACGCAGCCAACGCCACGCCTCCGGGTTAATGGATTCACCCACCGAACCGAGCAGGCGCACGGTCGAGAAGTCGTACTTGCCGGGCTCCGGGCCGTTCGGGAACGCACCCATGAGGGAGCGAATCAGGGTCGGCGCGGTGTAGTAGTTGGTCACGCCGTAGCGTTCGATGACCTCAAAGTGGCGGCCGAAGTGCGGGGTGTTCGGGGTACCCTCGTAAATCACCTCGGAGACACCGTTAACCAGCGGGCCGTAGATTTCGTAGGTGTGCGCGGTAACCCACGCCAGGTCGGCGGTGCACCAGTGAACGGTGGACTCAACCTTTTCCGGGTCGTTAACAGCCGACAGCTCGTCGGGGCGCAGCACGCCGTTCTCATCCACGTAATCCGGCAGCAGATCGTAGAGCAGCGCGTGAGTGTACGCGGTCTGCACCAGGTATCCAGCCATGGTGTGCACCAGACCCTTGGGCTTACCGGTCGTGCCGGAGGTGTAAATAATGAACAGCGGATCTTCTGCGTCGTGCAGTTCGTAGGCGTGGGTGTCCGGCTGGTCGTCCACCAGGTCGTGGTACCAGACGTCGCGGCCCTCAGTCCACGGCACAGCGGCGTGCGCAACCGGGTCGGAGGCACTGGTGCGGTCCACCACGATGACGTGCTCAATGTTGTTCTCACCGGAGCATGCTTCATCGGCGTTCACCTTGACGGGAACGACTTTGCCGCGGCGGTTTTGGCCGTCAGTGGTGATGAGAACCTTCGCGCCGGTGTCTTCCACACGGAACTTCAGCGCCTCGGCGGAGAAACCACCGAAGACGAGGGAATGGATCGCGCCAATACGCGCGCAGGCGAGGGTGAAAATAATGGTTTCGGGGATGACGGGCAGGTAGATGACCACACGGTCACCCTTGCGCACGCCCAGGGACAGCAGGCCGTTCGCTGCCTTCGCGATGCGGCGCTGCAGTTCGGCGTAGGTGATGGCTTCACGGTCGCCGGGTTCACCTTCAAAGTAGAGGGCTACCTTGTCGCCGCGGCCCGCCTCCACGTGGCGGTCTACGCAGTTGTAGGCGACGTTCAGCTTGCCGCCCTCGAACCACTTAATTTCGGGGATCGTGAACTGTTCGATGCCTTCCTCATCGAAGCCGAGGGACTTCGGCTTCTCGAAGCGGTGCGCAGTGTGCCAGGGCTCAGCCCAGGTGAGTCGCTGCGCCTGCTTCTCCCAGAACGCGACGCGCGCCTCGTCGGATTCGTGGGCGGGGTTCGGGGTGGGGTTCAGCGGGTCGGTGAACGAGTAGGGGGTGGGCAGTCCCATTATTCTCCCATCGGTTGCTGGCATTAGCACCCTTGCTCGCCGTGCCGCTGTCTGTGTGACCGTGGGGTCTGTGTGTGCGTTGGCGAGGGGGTTGCTGCGACGTCACGGAGCCAGGTCTCTCGGTCGCTCTGGATGGTTTGCCTTCTTAGTAAAGCGCGCTCGGGGCCAGGAAGCAAAGGAGCCCGTCATATTCGGCATGCTGTGTATCGGTTCGTAATATTCCGAAATATTTAAAGACCCCGCCCCGCGCTCACTGCTGTGGGGCGCGGGGCGGGATTCATCATCATCATTCAGTAGGCGACAGGTTTCCCCGCCGACTTCTTTCTCCGGCGCGTAGCGATGATTAGCTCACCTTTGGGGAGCAGCCACGCGGCGGACATCTCTCCTAAAACTCAGCGCGTGCTGAGTGTTACGTTTAGCTGTGGTGCTAGTTGCTGGGGTACTTCGCCTTCACCCAGCGCTCGAACACGCCCACCAGCGCGTCGGTAATCTTACCGAGCACCGCCAGCGCCACAATAGCCAGCAGCAGGCGGTCGGTGCGGCCGTTGTTCTGCGAGTCGGTCAGCAGATAACCCAGACCCATGGACGCACCCAGCAACTCAGCGGCGACCAGGAACAGCCACGCCTGAGCCAGCGCCAGACGCAGACCCGAAACAACCGACGGCAGAACCGCGGGAAGCTGAACCGTGGTGAACAGGCGCAGACCCTTCAGGCCGAAGGCGCGGGCCATCTCCACGAGCTTGGGGTCCACGTGGGCGAGGGCTGCGGAAACCGTGGTGTACACGGGGAAGAACGCGCCGATGGCCACGAGGGTCACCTTCGAGTTCTCGCCGATGCCAATCCACAGCAGAAGCAGCGGGACCCACGCGAGTGAGGGGACTGCGCGCAGAGCGCCGATGGTCGGGGCGACGAACACGCGCACCGGGGCCGACAAGCCAATCAGCGATCCCAGCACCAGGCCGAGTACCGCGCCGATGCCGAAGCCAATCAGCACGCGCTGGGTCGAAATCGCGACGTGCTTGGCCAGCTCACCGCGCTGCGCCAGCTCGATACCGGCGCCCACCACACGGTCGGGGGAGGGCAGCTGGACCTGCGTGAACACGCCGTTGGTGCTCAGAATATACCAGAGCGCAATCAGCGCCAGGGGAAGAATCAGGCCCAGGTACTGCTTACCGGCGAACGGGTTCGACGGCAACTTCACGGAAGAGGCACGCTTCTCGGCACGCTCAGCGTGAGCGCTGGAGGCGGCGGTAATCGTTGCGGCGGTCATTACTTCTCCACCGCCTTGGCAATCTTCTCGACTGCGGCGCTGTCAGCCTTCTTCGCGAACTGGTCGTCCACGATGCTGTTCAGGGCCTTGTCCACGTCGGACTGGGAGGGAACGTCGCCGGACTCCACCAGGATCGGGCCGACGCCCTTGAGAACCTCAACCTGCTTAGCGCCCGGAACCGGGTCGATATCCAGGTGGGTGCGCTCCATGACGACCTGGGCGGTCTCGTGCTTAATGCCGGACTCCTCCTCGACAATCTTCACAGCCTCTTCGGGGTTCTTCTTAGCCCAGGCGCGAGCGTACTCGTACACGTCCACGATGGCCTGTGCGGCGGTCGGGTTGGACTGAATGAACTTCTCGGTCGCGTTCAGGAAACCGTAGGTGTTGAAGTTCAGGTTGCGGTAGAAGAGCACGTCGCCGCTTTCCACCTCGGCGGCAGCCATGATCGGGTCCAGGCCGCTCCACGCGTTGACCTGACCGTTATCCAGGGCGGTGCGGCCGTCGGCGTGCTGCAGGTTCTGAATGGTCAGATCCGAAGCGGAAATACCCTCCTGCTTGAGTGCCTGCAGCAGCAGGAAGTACGGGTCGGTACCCTTGGTCACGGCAACGGTCTTACCCTTCAGATCCGCAACCTTGGTGATGCCCGAATCCTTGCGGGTCACCAGAGCCGACCATTCCGGCTGCGAGTAGAGGCTAATGACCTTGATGGGGGAGCCATTAGCGCGTGCCAGCAGTGCCGCCGAACCGGCGGTCGAGCCAACATCAATATTGCCGCTACGCAGCGCCTCATTCGCCTTGTTCGAACCAGCCGACTTGACCCACTCAACCTTCTTACCCTCCGCGGCAAGGGCGGTCTCAAGCCAACCCTTCTTGCGGATAATCAGGGACAGCGGGTTGTAGGTCGCGTAGTCAATGGTCACGGTGTTCTGATTGCCACCACCGGCAGCACCGGAGGCGTTAGCGGAACCGGAACCTTCGCCAGCGCAGGCGCTGAGCAGAGTAGCAAAAGCGGCGGCTGCGGCAAGGGACTTGAGGGCGGTACGACGAGACGGGGAGTAAGTCATGATGAAATCTTTTCGCTTCTGAAGATGATGATGTGATGTGTAAGAAATGCGTTTCGTGGCGGCTTTAGGCGTTATCTTCCACGCCGAGCTCAGCCAACAGTTCGCTACGCAGCGCCGTGATCTCTGCATCGGCGCGGTCACGCGGGTGAGAACGGTCAACGGTCACAATGCGCTGGATGGTGGCGGGCGCCTCCGGGGTGTCCTTACCGAGGACAATCACCCGGTCAGAGAGGTACAGCGCCTCTTCCACATCGTGGGTGACCAGCAGAATCGTGGTCGGGTCTTGACGGTGCACGTCCAACAGCAAATCCTGCATGTTGATGCGGGTCAGCGCGTCCAGAGCACCGAAGGGCTCGTCGAGCAGTAGCACGCCGGGGTTGCGTGCGAGCGCTCGCGCCAGGGACACGCGCTGAGCCATACCGCCTGAAATTTCCTTGGGACGGTGGGTTGCGTATTCGCCCAGTCCGACCAGGTCGAGCAGGCGCGCTACGGATGCTGCGCCTTCAGATTTTTTGGTGCCCTGCGGTAGTCCGAGAGCCACGTTGTCGGCGACGGTGCGCCAGGGGAGCAGGCGCGGTTCCTGAAAGCCGATAGCTACGCGGGGGTCGAGGCCGGTCACTGCCTTCTCGCCGATACGCACGGTACCTGCGGTGATGCGGTTCAGGCCTGCTGCTGCACGCAGGAGAGTGGATTTGCCGCATCCGGAGGAGCCGATGACGGAGATAATCTCGCCGGGGGCTGCGGTGAAGGAGACTCCGCGAAGAACTTCGTGGGTTCCGCCGGGCACGGGGAAAGACTGTCCGACGTCTTCAAAGCTCAAGGGGACGGCGGCGGTGGATACGGCACGGCGGCCGTTCTTTTCACTGGTGGGTACGTCAGTTACTGCACTGTTGAGTGTCATGTCACTTCCATCGTTCCTGGCGTTAGCACCGGGGGCGGAAGAATCCGTGTCGGTTGCTGCGACGTCGTGGAGCCAGGTCTCTCAGTCGCTCTGGATGGTTTGCTTCTCCCACCCTATGGGCTGTGGCGTGCCTCAATCAACCCGACGGGCGCGTATGAATTTCTATGACCGTATATTTCGCATTTATCACGAAATATTTCGGTTCTACGTCACAAAAAGATTTTTTCGTCACAAACGTGACCTCCCTCCCGCGCGCCCCGTACACTCAAACCACGAGATCATGAGTCCCGGCGCTAAGCTCTGGCTAGCCGGGCGGCAACCCTCTCCCGTAGCGGGGTGCCCCAGATGATGATCTGGCCTCAACGGAAAGAGGCAAGTACGGCGCGAACGCGCCACCTGCACGAAGGCCACCACCGAACGCAGAAGGCAAGAAGGGGGCGGCGCGCGGGGTGCAGGGCACTAACCCAATCGTCCCCGATTATTCGCGAAAGGAAAATCGATGGCTGAGCAGAAGAAGCGCATCGTAGTTAACGCATTCGAAATGACCTGCATTGGTCACCAGAGCTTCGACCTCTGGCGTCACCCGAGTTCCCGTGCAACCGAGTACAACACCATCAAGTACTGGACTGACCTGGCTAAGACCCTTGAGCGCGGCCTGTTTGACGCCGTGTTCATCGCTGACGTGGTCGGCATCTACGACGTGTACAAGAACTCTGCCGCTCCCGCCATTGAGGGTGCCGCTCAGGTTCCCGTGAACGATCCCGCAACCCAGATTTCTGCAATGGCTGCAGTGACCGAGCACCTCGGCTTCGGCGTGACTGCTGCCGCTACTTTCGAGCAGCCCTACACTCTGGCTCGCCGCTACGCCTCCCTCGACCACCTCACCGAGGGCCGCGTCGGCTTCAACGTTGTGACCTCTTACCTGCCTTCGGCTGCTGAGAACCAGGGCCTGCCCACCCAGATTCCGCACGACGAGCGCTACGAAATCGCCGACGAGTTCCTGGACGTCTGCTACAAGCTGTGGGAAGGCTCCTGGGAAGACGGCGCAGTCATCAAGGACCGCGAGCGCGGCATCTACGCTGACCCCTCCAAGGTCCACCCGATTGGCCACAAGGGCAAGTACTTCTCCGTGCCCGGTATCTCCCTGACTGAGCCGAGCCCGCAGCGCACCCCCGTGATCTTCCAGGCTGGCGCATCCAGCCGCGGCCAGCAGTTCTCCGGCAAGCACGCTGAGGCTGTGTTCATCAGCGCCCTGCGCCCGGACCTGACCCGCGTTGTGACCGACCGTATTCGCGCCGCTGCAGAGGAGCAGGGCCGTAGCCGCGACGACGTCAAGATCCTCGCAATGCTCTCCGTCATCGTGGATGAGACCGAAGAGAAGGCAAAGGCAAAGTACGAGGATTACAAGAAGTACATCAACCTCGACTCTGCACAGGCTATTGTCGGCGGCTGGTCCGGTGTTGACCTGTCCCAGTTCGACGAGGACGAGGTCCTGAACTACGTGCAGACCGAGTCGATTCAGTCCTTCCTGACCCCCTTCACCCTGCAGGCGAAGGACAAGAAGTGGACCCGCAAGGACATCGCTGAGCACACCACCCTCGGCGGCATGGGTGAGGTCATTGTTGGTGACCCGGTTCAGGTTGCTGACGAGCTGGAGCGTTGGATCGATGAGGGCGGCCTGGACGGCATCAACCTGGCGTACCACGTCACCCCGGGTTCCTTCGAGGACTTCATCGAGTACGTTGTTCCCGAGCTGCAGAAGCGCGGCCGCTACCGCACCGAGTACGAGGGCAACACCCTGCGTGAGAACATCTTCGGTAAGGGCCACACCAAGGTTGCTGACAGCCACCCGGCTGCTAAGTACCGCGGCGCATACGTGGGCAAGCCTTCGGCTGCTGACACCCCGGCTCGCGCAATCGCTGAATAAGCGTTGCCGCTGAAGCGTGCCGTGTAGGTTCGCTCAAACTTAACGATTGAAAACAAGAACGCCCGTTCTGCTGGAGGATTTGTACCCCCGGCAGAGCGGGCGTTTCTTTGCGCTGTGCTTTCTCTATACTGGGTGGCATGACTGAACTTAACCATGATGACCGCTGCCCCTGCTCGAGCGGCGAGGTGTACGGCGCCTGCTGCGGCAGGTTCCTGGGCGAGTTTGCCGCCTCCGGCACGCTGACTGCTCCCGCGCCGGAGCAGCTGATGCGCTCGCGTTTTACCGCGTTTGCGACCGGGGATGCGGCGTACCTGCTGGCGAGCTGGCATCCGAGTACTCGCCCGGCCGCCTTGGAGTTGGAGGATGATATCCGCTGGTATCGCCTGGATATTCTGGGTGCTTCGGGTGGCCCGTTTGATGCGTCCGGTACGGTGGAGTTCGTTGCGTATTACCGTTCGGTGCCGGGCGTTCCTGCGGAGGATCGGGTGAAGGGCAGCATGCATGAGCTGTCGCGCTTTGAGAAGGTGGGCGGTGCCTGGTTCTACGTGGACGGCGACGTCCGCTAACTCTAGCTCTCGCCGCCCCTGTCTCGTGCAGAGTGCGGGCATAGAAGAAATGGCAGAATCATTCCGAAACCGGAACGATTCTGCCATTCCTTGTTTTAGTTAGCTTCTGTCTTTTAGAAGATTTTCAAAGTCAGTCTGAGATATCAGCCAGACCAAGCCAAGAGGCACGCTCTGCCCCGATAGCAGGAATCAAAATAGGGGATGCGGTCATGACTAAGACACTTTCTTGAAAACAGAATCTTGAAGAATGCGCTCTGCCTCAGCGGAGCTTCGCGGATCCCCCAAATCTAGAAGATCTACCGCCACATGCAAGGGCAGAATATGGGGCGGCTCATCGCATTCACGCAAGATAATGTTCGCCGAATCTACAGACGCCGGAAGCAGATTGTACAGAAAAATAATGTTCTCTAAATCCTGGCTTGAAACATATGCATCAACCATTGAGCCGTACACCTGAGAAATATCGCTACTAATGCCGGTAAGCGACAATGCAGAGTCTTCCAAAATCGCAGGAATCTCAGCGGGAGGAGCCTGCAGATGATGTACTTTCAGACCGCGGCGGGCTCGGTATCGCTCAACAGACGCAGGTCCTTGCACCTGAATTGCTGAGGCGCGTTCTTTTGCCCTGCGGCGTTCCTCAGCAGATAGAACAGATGACTGGCCATCGCAGTAACGCGCCAAAGCGTTGAATGCATCGAAGGAAATAGGGCGGCCAGCATTACTGCGGTGCGCAGCGGGAAGAGCGTCGACAACCCAACGGCTTCCCAATTTACGACCTTGGAGCATTCCACGTTCCAAGCGGGCACGCACGCTTCGCTCTGAAACCTTAGCTTCTTGAGCATACTCTTGAACGGACATCATGGCAGAATCATACCGAAAACGGAATGATTCTGCCATGATTCTCTCGCACCCGGAAGCGATAAGGAACCTACACGAGCGAACCAGATACGCCAAAGGCAGGCCCCTCGGCAGCTTGAAAACTTACATTCTCAGCCGCATCAGGAACCTGCCCTCAGCAAATATGTAGACTGTTGGACTTAGCTAGTCCAGCCGTTAATGATGCCCATACCGAAGTAGATCACGAACACCGCGGAGACCAGGTACATCAGCCAGTGCACGTCCTTACCGCGGCCCTGCACCAGGCGAATGAAAGTGTACGCCACGAAGCCTGCACCAATACCGTTCGCAATCGAGTACGACAGCGGCATGAAAATAATGGTCAAGAACGCCGGAATACCCAGACCCCAGTCGGTCCAGTCAATATTCACGGCCTGGCGAATCATCAGGAAGCCGACCACGACCAGCGCCGGAGCAACCGCCTCGAAAGGAACGATGGTGACCAGCGGCGAAATGAAAATCGCCAGCAGGAACAGCACACCGGTCACAATGTTCGCAAAGCCGGTGCGTGCACCCGCACCAATACCGGTAGCGGATTCCACGAAAATCTGGTTCGCCGAACCGGACGCGCCACCACCGATAACGGAACCGAAAGCGTCCACGAGCAGGACCTTGTCGATGTCCTCAACCTTGCCGTCCTTCATGGTGCCAGCCTCAGCGGCAAGACCAACCGAAACGCCCATCGCGTCGAAGAACACGGACAGCAGAATGGTGAACACCAGCAGCGAAGCAGCCAGCGGACCGATGTGGGTGAATGCGCCGAACAGGTCAGCGGAACCGATGAGGGAGAAGTTCGGGGTGGTGAACTTCATGTCCGCCAGGGAAGGCACGTTCAGCGACCAGCCGGTTGCCGACTCCTTCACGGAACCGGAGGGGACAACCGCCTCCAGAATCAGGGACAGTGCGGTGGAGGCGAGCACGCCCCACAGGATCGCACCCTTCACGTTACGGATGAACAGGGCGATGGTGAAGAACAGGCCGAAGAGGAAGACGAGGGTGGGCCAGCCGAGCAGGTGACCGCCCGCGCCGAGGCTCACCGGAACGGTGGTGCCAGCTGCGTCAGGCATGCGGCGGATAATGCCGGAGTCGACCAGACCGATAAAGGAAATAAAGAAGCCGATACCGACCACAATCGCGGTCTTGAGCGACTCGGGGACCGCCTCAAACACCGCGGTACGGAAGCCGGTGAGCACCAGAACGGTCATGATCAGACCGGCAAGAACGACCAGGCCCATGATGTCTGCCCAGGTCAGGTTCGGGGTGGTGGCAATGGTGGAGGCGAGCAGCGCATTCACGCCCAGGCCAGCCGCCATGGCGAAGGGCTGCTTGGCGATAACACCCATGAGGATGGTCATCACGCCGGCAACCAGCGCGGTCACAGCCGCGACGGGTGCGATACCGAGGGTGCGTTCGGATGCGTCCTTGCCGAGGCCGATGACGAGGGGGTTCAGCACCACGATGTAGCTCATGGCGAAGAATGCGGCGAGGCCGCCGCGGAATTCTGCGGCGATGGAGGAGCCGCGTTCGGAAATCTTGAAGTAGCGGTCGAGTGCGCTGGTGGGCGCTGCCGCCTTCTGGGGTTCAGACATGTGAGGATCCGTTGATGTTGTTCGGTGTGTACTGTTGCGCCGCCGGTTTCGCGGGTGAAGCTCGCGGGTAAATTTCACGGGCTAGGCTCGCGGGTAAATCCCGGGTTGGGCGCCACGATGGTTCAACCATTGTAGGCGCCGCCTCCTAGCTTGTGCCGTTGAAACGCGTTGTGTGCGGCGGTTCAGTCGGTGCTGTGGTGTTTCCCCGACCCCTGCACCCAGAATCGGTGGTTGGGGCAGAGGGAAGAATAGCGCAGGGCGGGGTACCGGCAACCCGAAGGTGCCGATACCCCGCCCTGATGGCGCCCGCGCCTCCACATGTGGAGGGTGAGGCACCTGATGTATTTAGTGCATCCAGCCGGTAATCAGGCCGTTAGCGAAGAAGATGAGGAACACTGCGGAAACCACGTACATGAGCCAGTGAACTTCCTTGCCGCGACCCTGCACCAGGCGGATGAAGACGTAGGACAGGAAGCCTGCGCCGATACCGTCCGCGATGGAGTATGCCAGCGGCATGAAGATGATGGTCATGAACGCGGGGATACCCAGACCCCAGTCGTTCCAGTCGATGTTCACTGCCTGGCGAATCATCAGGAAGCCAACGAACACCATTGCGGGTGCAACAGCTTCGAAGGGCACAATGGTGACCAGCGGGGACAGGAAGATCGCGACGAGGAACAGTGCGCCGGTGACGACGTTCGCGAAGCCGGTGCGTGCGCCCGCGCCGATACCGGTTGCGGACTCCACGAAGATCTGGCTTGCGGAGGAGGAGGTGCCACCGCCGGCTACGGAGCCGAGGGCGTCCACGAGCAGGACCTTGTCGACGTTCTCGATCTGGCCGTCCTTGATGGTGCCTGCTTCGGTTGCGAGACCGACGGAGGTGCCCATTGCGTCGAAGAACGCGGAGATGAGGATGGTGAAGATCAGCAGAACAGCTGCCATGCCGCCGAGGGTGCCGAAGGCACCGAACAGGTCAGCGGAGCCGAACAGGGAGAAGTTGGGCAGCTTGCTGGTGTTGGAGTCCCAGACGGGGACGTTCAGGGACCAGCCGGTGGGGGATGCCTGCGAGCTGCCGGAGGGCACGACCTTCTCCAGGATGATGGAGAGGGCAGTGGAGGCGAGCACGCCGTAGAGGATTGCACCCTTCACGTTGCGGATGAACAGCGCAATGGTGAGGAACAGGCCGAAGAGGAAGACGAGGGTGGGCCAGCCGAGCAGGTGACCGCTGACACCGAAGGAGACGGGCACGGTGGTGCCTGCTGCGTCGGGCATGCGGCGGATGATACCCGCGTTGACGAGGCCGATGAAGGCAATGAAGAAGCCGATACCGACGACGATTGCGACCTTGAGCGATTCGGGGACCGCGTTGAACACTGCGGTGCGGAAACCGGTCAGCACGAGGATGGTCATCAGCACACCAGCCCATACGACGAGGCCCATGATGGCGGGCCAGGTCAGTCCGGGGGTGGAGGCGATGGTGGTTGCCAGCAGCGCGTTCACGCCGAGGCCTGCCGCCATGGCGAAAGGCTGCTTGGCGATGACACCCATGAGGATGGTCATGACGCCTGCGACCAGTGCGGTCATTGCTGCGACCTGCGGTACGCCGAGCGCGTTGCCGGATGCGTCCTTGCCGAGGCCGATGATGAGGGGGTTCAGCACGACGATGTAGCTCATCGCGAAGAAGGTGGCGAGGCCGCCGCGGAATTCTGCGGCGATGGTGGAGCCTCGCTCAGTGATCTTGAAGTAACGGTCCAGTGCGCCCTTGGCCTCTGCCTTGGGGCTCTGGGGAGCCGCGGTGTTCTCAGAAGACATTCGTGAAAATCCGTAGATACTCATAGTCGGGGCGTGACTCGGGGTTCCGAGCCCGCATAAAAATAGTGTCACTTCCCGGTGTGTTGGGGAGGTGACACTGTTGTTACCGAAATATTCTACGGTTAAAGTTTCTCTAAGCGTTAATCCAGGAAATTCCCAGCTTTCGTTCAGAGATCTTTTGTGGGAGGCGTAATAGCGGTAACTATCTCTCGCCCCTGCGCGAACAATGATAGTTTGTTAGGTTAGTAGACCCTAAGTTTCTGCTATATTCGAGGTGAAACATGCGTCGCCGGATGCCAGGTTCCGTGTGGTGAGCCTTTTTCGGCATAGATGAGAATTCGGCATAGATGAGAAGGAGCCCACCGTGACTGAAACTCCCCAAGAAAACACCGCTGAGAATTACCCCGCCGCGGAATCCCTGCCGGTACGCCAGCGCGCCGTCGTAGCAACCGACCGCCCCGCCCGATACATCAAGCAGCTCGGCTCGCACATGGGCCGCAAGCTCGGCACTGCAGAACTGCCTGACGGGCTGCGCCTCACCTTCAACCGGGACGGCATTTTCCGCGGCTACGGTGACCTGCGCGAAGCCGACGGTGCACTCATCATGGAGGTACGCGCCGAAAGCGACGAGTTGGCTGCTGGTCTGGCGGATGTGCTGGACCGCCACCTGGTCCGCTTCGGTGAACGCGAGGAACTGGTCGTCACCTTTGAGGCGGTACCCGCCGCCTAAAACCGACCCCTAGTCTTCGTTACCCTGCCCCGCCCTCCTGCACCTCGGAGGGCGGGGCAGTTCTATGCCCGCTGCGTGCGGAGGTGCCCGGGGTCGGATGCGCCGCCCTGCCCGGATTAGGCGACCCCTCCTGAATTAGGTGACCCCGCCCGGATTAGGTGACAGAAAATTATCCTATTTAGTGGGCGAAGACATATAAGCCACCGAACACCCGTCAATCCCCGGTAAAATAGGCAAGAAGTGAACACTAAGCTCACCGCCTGTTCGCGCCGCACCGGGCGCCGGACGGTGAACTTCGAAAGGAAGATTTTCGTGTCTGAAGCAGCACGCCCCCTGCGCGTCGCCGTTATTGGTGCAGGTCCCGCCGGTATTTACACCGCCGACATCCTCACCAAGTCTGAAGAGGTCCGCACCGGCGCCGTCGAGGTCGCCATCGACATCTTCGACCGCTACCCCGCCCCCTTCGGTCTGATCCGCTACGGTGTGGCACCGGATCACCCCCGCATCAAGGGCATCATCACCGCGCTGCACAAGGTCCTGGACCGCGGCGACATCCGTTTCTTCGGCAACGTCGAATACGGCAAGGACCTGACCCTCGCCGACCTGCGCGAACACTACGACGCCATCATCTTCGCAACCGGCGCGATTTTTGATGCACCCCTGAACATTAAGGGCATCGACCTGGACGGCTCCTACGGCGCAGCAGACTTCGTCTCCTGGTACGACGGCCACCCCGACTACCCCCGCACCTGGCCGCTCGAAGCTGAGCAGGTTGCAGTGCTCGGTAACGGCAACGTCGCCCTGGACGTCTCCCGCATCCTCTCCAAGCACGCTGACGACCTGCTCGTCACCGAAATCCCCGACAACGTCTACGAGGGCCTGAAGGCTTCCCCCGTGACCGATGTGCACGTCTTCGGTCGCCGCGGCCCCGCACAGATGAAGTTCACCCCGCTCGAGCTGCGCGAACTCGCGCACTCCCGCGACGTGGACATCGTCCTGTACGAAGAGGACTTCCAGTTCGACGAGGCTTCGGAGGAAGCCATGGAGAAGAACGCGCAGACCAAGGTCATGATGAAGACCCTGCGCGGCTGGCTGGAAGACCAGAAGACCAACGAGCAGACCGCATCCCGCCGCCTGCACCTGCACTTCCTGCAGTCCCCGCACGAGATCCTCGGCGAAGACGGCAAGGTCGTGGGCCTGCGCATGGAACGCAACAAGCTCGACGGCAACGGCGGCATCATCGGCACCGGCGAGTACGTGGACTACCCCGTACAGGCTGTCTACCGCGCAATCGGCTACTTCGGTTCCGAACTGCCCGAAATCGGTTACGACGACAAGCGCGGCGTCATCACCAACGTTGAGGGTCGCGTCGTGGACGAGAACGGCGAGGTCGTTCCCGGCCTGTACGCATCCGGTTGGATTAAGCGCGGCCCCGTCGGCCTGATCGGCTCCACCAAGTCTGACGCACTCGAAACCATCACCCACCTGCTCGAGGACCGCGAGAACCTCTACACCGCACCCGAGCCGGAGGCAGAGGCGTTCAGCGCATACCTGGACTCCAAGGGCATCAAGTACACCACCTGGGAAGGCTGGCACCGCCTGGACGACCACGAGAAGGCACTGGGCGCCGCATCCAAGGATGCAGCCGGTGAGCCTCGCGCCCGCGTGAAGGTTGTGGACCGCGACGCGATGATCAACATCTCCCGCGGCGAGTAATCCGTACGTTGAGCACGTAGAGCATAGAAATCGACCCCGTACCGTGAACCGGTGCGGGGTCGATTTTTGTCTATATATAAAGAGGCGGGGGAGTAACGGGGAGGGCTCCCCGAAAGTGCTCGCCCGGAAGAGTTATCGAAAGAGCGGTTAAAGAAACCCACCCCGCACCATGAGGTCATGCGGGGTGGGTTGGGTAGGTGCCGAAGACACTCGAGGACATACCCTCCGGCTACCCGGACGCGCAGCGAGCCCATGCAGTGACTCCACGTGCGGCGCATCCCTTAACGGGGTCTAGAAAGCTAAAGAAACACCAAGATTAGCTCTCTAAACAAGCGCATAGCCGTACGGTGTGTAGACTATGCACACTTTTTGAGGACGTCTTCAATGCCCAAAATGGCCTTGAGTACGGTTTCAGTTTCAGTACCCAGCTTCTTGCGGGCTTCACCAGAAATGACGGCCTTCACGATGTTCTTGAAGGTCTTCCACTGCTTGAAGGCGTTAACGAGTGCCTTAATAAGCTTGTAAATGGCGATGCCCAGCTGAATGACAAACTTTGCAATACTGACAACGCAGGCAATAACACCAACGGGGGAGAGAGCTGCGTGGGCGCGTCCATCAGACTTACGAACAGCGGCCTTAGCGCTTGCAATCTGACGGCCTGCGTCAGTGCCCTGGACGGTGGTCAGGTTGCCCAGTGCGCTCTCAATGCCGCTGTTAACGCGGTTGGAGGATCCAGGCTTCGCATACTTCAAACGGGCAGGTACCTGCTCAAGGCGGCGCAGAATCAGCTTGAGCTGCTGGTCGGCAGTCATTGCCTTCTGCGGATGCGCCATCTGCTGCGCCTGCGCTGCGGGTGCAGCTGCACAACCGAGAGCGATGGTTGCGGTGCCTACGCCGAGTGTACGGAATGCCGTGCGGCGATTCATCGTTGCGGACACTGGATCCCCCTTCGGATCTCTATGCGGTTTATCGGTGCTGTAATGTGCGGTGACTTTACGTCTGGGGCTCTGGAAGTGGCCCCGTGCAAGGTCCGGAAGTGACCTCACGCCCTCTATAGTACGGTGCTCAAAGAGGGGGCTTCAAGCCAGTTCAGGGGGTATTTTCAGCCGGCTTTCATCTCTCCTTGTCAATCGCTAGAGGTTTATCAAATCTTTATATTTCTATGTCGTCATAATTGAGTAGATATCTGCACTGAGAGAAAAATAAGCGTCTGACAAGCCGGTTTATTGTATTCCCAAGAATGAATATTTGCATCTACGTGCATTCTGGTCTGTAGTTGCTTTGCGCGGCAGATTTTTGTGGGTCGCTTGAAGGTTGAGGCGAGTCTTGCTGAAGGGATGCGCCGCCAAGTTCACCGAAGATGCACCGCGGAATCCATCGCAGGATTCACTACAGAATTTGCCGCGCACTCCCTTGCGGTTTTGTGGCCCGGTCTGTGCTTGCTTGTGCACCTTATATCTGTGCCCCTTATATAGGGTGGGGGTAGATATGGGGGACGCCAGAAAGTATTGAAATTTTTTTAGAGATATTGTGGGGCTTTTGGGGCTGCCGTGAGGTGAGTGAGGGAGCGGAAAACGGATTTTCGGAACTCTTGTGAAGAGCTGTTTACAGGTCATTTGACTCTCTTCAACCCTCTTCGGAGCAAAATTTTGGAAGATTCTGAAGAAAATTTCTAGAAGCCAGAGTAGAAAATAGGGCTTCCTCGAGGCCTCTGCAGGCACCCAAAAGTCGCTAAAACCCCTCCAAAAGCTCCTGATATGGGGTGTTGTGAAGAAATTTTAAAATTTTTTGAAGTTTTTCTGAATCGTCATTGACAAGCTTAAACACATATGTGCCAGGCTATAAATGGTCGAAAATGGGGGTCAAAATCGGGTAAAATCGAACAAAACGGTTTGCACGCCTCCGCAAATCTGTCATAGACTAGTGGAGGTTCGAACGACGGGATGAAGAAAACGGAACCTGTTCGATCGACTAGGCCCCCATCGTCTAGCGGCCTAGGACGCCGCCCTTTCACGGCGGTAGCACGGGTTCAAATCCCGTTGGGGGTACTTGCAAATCTCACGATTTGCAAAGCCAAGTTAGATGATATAGAGTTTATTTCTGTTGATTCCAACAAGGCCCCGTAGCGCAGTTGGTTAGCGCGCCGCCCTGTCACGGCGGAGGTCGCGGGTTCAAGTCCCGTCGGGGTCGCTCTGGCCGCGTAAGTTCAGATGATTATTCATCCGAAGACGCGGTCATTGCGTATCTAAAAGTAAATACGCAAGGCTCT
Organism: Rothia sp. HMSC073B08; assembly: GCF_001812975.1. NCBI lineage: Bacteria > Bacillati > Actinomycetota > Actinomycetes > Micrococcales > Micrococcaceae > Rothia > Rothia sp. HMSC073B08. The sequence goes on from NZ_KV811057.1 coordinate 47,538, forward strand.
GTAGCTCAGTTGGTAGAGCGTACGACTGAAAATCGTAAGGTCACCGGATCGACGCCGGTCGGAGCCACGAAATCCGCCTCCAGGCTTCTACAGTGGGGCGGGTTTTGTTTTTAAAAAACTTTGCGGTTGCAGATACTGCAAAGCCGTCGAAAAGGCGGCATCTTGGGAATAAAACCCTCAGATGCCGCCTTTTTGTATATAGATTGTATACAGAGGCACCTGCCCTATAGCCACTGCAGAAAGCACCAACGCACCCATGACTGCCCAAAATTCAGCCGCCCAAAATTCAACCCACCAACGCCTAGAGGACTCACCCCAAATTCCGTGGGCAAAAAATGCTGCCACTGGTAGCACGCAGGCGGGCGGAATCCGCTTCGAGAACATCACCAAAAGCTACCCGAGCCGAACCGGTGAACCCACCACAGTGCTGCAGAACCTGAACCTGCATATTCCCGCCGGGCAGATTACCGTGTTCGTCGGACCCTCCGGCTGCGGTAAAACCACTAGTCTACGCATGATTAACCGCATGGTGGAGCCCAATAGCGGCACCATCACCATTGACGGCGTGAACGTGCACGAGAAGAACCCCTACGAGCTGCGCCGCGGTATCGGCTACGTGATGCAGCAGGGTGGGCTCATGCCGCACCGCACCGTCGCGCAGAATATTGCCACCGTACCGCGCCTGCTCGGCGCCTCCCGCAAGGAGGCGCAGGCGCGCGCCCTCGAACTGCTCAACGTGGTCGGTCTGGATTCTTCGTACGCCAAGCGCTACCCCTCCCAGCTTTCGGGCGGTCAGGTGCAGCGCGTTGGTGTGGCGCGTGCTCTCGCCGCCGATGCGCCCGTCCTGCTGATGGACGAGCCGTTCTCCGCGGTGGATCCGGTGGTGCGCACCGACCTGCAGAAAGAGCTGCTGCGCCTACAGGGGCAACTCGCCAAGACGATTGTGTTCGTCACCCACGACATTGACGAGGCGCTTCTGCTCGGCGATACAATTGCCGTCTTCGCGGAGGGTGGTCGCCTCGCACAGTTCGGTACTCCCGAAGAGATTCTCTACAGCCCCGCCGATGATTTTGTGCGCTCCTTCGTGAGTCGCTCCGTTGCCGGCCTGCTGGATGAGCAGACGGTGCGCCAGGCGCGTGCACGCCGACTTGCCGCCTCCCGAGAAGCGCAGAATGGTGCGGCAGAAGGCGAGAAAAGCGAATGAGTCTTCTAGGAAATGGTGTGCTCGCGGCACCACCTCTCGCCGTAAGCGATATGCACTGGGAGTGGGTCGCCACCAATAGCCAGCGCATCCTCGAGCTGACCCTCAGCCACCTCTACCAGGGCGTCGTGCCCGTCGCGATTGGTGCTCTCGTCGCGCTGCCGGTCGCCTACTACGCGAGCCGTCGCCGTGACCGCGGTTCCGAACGCCGCATCGGTGCGCGAACCCTCATGCACCTCTCCTCGCTGCTGTACACCATCCCCTCGATCGCACTGTTCGTGCTGATGCCGCTCATTCTGGGAACCTCCATTATTTCCCCGCTGAACGTGCTCGTCGCCCTGAGCCTCTACTCCTTCTCGCTCATGGTGCGCTCCGGTGTGGATGCCTTCGACTCCGTACCCGATAGCGTGCACGAATCTGCACGCGCCCTCGGATACACGCCCCGACAGGCGCTGATGGAGCTCTACCTGCCCCTCGCTACGCCCGTCATTATGGCGGGAATCCGCGTGGCAACCGTGGCAAATATTGCGATGGTGTCCGTGGGTGCCCTCATCGGTGTGCCCTCGCTCGGCACGCTCTTCACCGACGGCCTCGCGCGCAATATCCCTTCGGAGATCCTGGCTGGCGTGATCCTTAGCCTGCTGCTGGCACTGGTCCTCGACCTGCTCCTTATCCTTCTGACAAGGGCACTTACGCCCTGGCAGGCGGCTACGGTTGCGAACCGCCGCAGCCCCGAAAGGAAGGCATAACCCGTGAACATCATAGAACGAACCTTCGCCTACCTCATGGACGGCGCCAACTGGCAGGGAAACGGCGGAATCCTCGTGCGCCTGCTCGAACACCTGAGCGTCACCGCCCTCGCCACTGCCTGCGCGGCACTCATCGTCGTGCCCCTCGGCCTCTGGGCTGGCCACCACCGACCCTCCGACGGCGCTAATCGCCGCCACAGCAACCTGCTCATGAGCGCTGTAGCCGCCACCCGCGCGCTACCCGCGCTCGGTCTGCTCACCATCCTGGCGCTCTGGCTGGGCGTCTCAACCCTGCCCGCCCTCATCGTGCTCATTATTATTGCGGCGGCACCCCTGCTCGCCGGAGTTCTTGAAGGCCTCGCCGCCGTGCCGGAAGACCTCGTGGACGCAGCCCGCGCCCAAGGCCTGACCGAATGGCAGATTCTGACCCGCCTCGAAATCCCGCTCGCCGCCAACATGATGCTCGGCGGGCTCCGCTCCGCACTCGTGCAGGTCATCGCAACCGCGACCATCGTCGCCTACCTGAGCGGCGGAACCCTCGGCAGGTATCTTTTCGACGGGCTCGCCGTGCGCGATTACCCGCGTATGCTCGTCGCAACCCTGCTCGTGGCGCTTCTCGCCTTCGCGGTGGATGCGCTCATGGGCCTTGTGCAGCGTGCGCTCACCCCCGCGGGGCTCACCATCAACCGGAAGAAGGCATGAACCCGATGAATCAGACGCCTCAAACCTTCGCACGCCGTACCGTATCTCGTCGCACTGCCCTCACCGCCGCCGGAGCGTTCGGCATGGCGGGTATTCTCAGCGCCTGCGGGCTCAGCGGCGACAAAGTCTTCAGCGGCGAACACGAAGGAATCATCGTCGGCTCAGCAGCCTTCGCCGAATCCCAAATCCTCGCCGAAATCTACGCCGGAGCCCTCGCCCGGGCGGGATTCAATGCCCGCACCCAGCTGAGCATCGGCGCCCGCGAGGCGTACCTGGGGGCACTCGCCTCCGGTGCGGTGGACGTTATCCCGGACTACTCCGGAAACCTACTGCTCTACCTGGACCCGAAGGCTACAGCTAACACTGCGCAGGAGATTCTGCAGGCGCTACCCGCCGCCCTCGGCACCCTCACCACGGGTGGCTCCGGGGCTGAAATCCGCGCCCTGAACGCCTCCGAGGCGGAGGATAAGGACTCGCTCGTCGTTACCGCCCAGACCGCCCAGAAGTACGGCCTGCGAAGCCTTGAAGACCTCGCCTCCCGCTGTACGAACCTGAAGCTCGGTGCCGCCCCGGAGTTCGCCGAGCGTGCCTACGGCATCCCGGGTCTGAAAGAGAAGTACGGATGCGTCCCCGCCGAGTTTGTGCCCCTCTCGGATGGTGGTGGCGCGCTGACCGTCAAGGCCCTGCTGGATGACACCGTGCAGGTGGTTGACCTCTACTCGACCACCCCTGCAATTGAGCAGAATCAGCTGGTGGTGCTGGAGGATCCAAAGAACATGATTCTGGCTCAGCAGGTGCTGCCCATTATCAATACGTCGCGAGTTCCCGACTCTGCGGCGGAGGTTCTGAACCGTGTCTCGGCGAAGCTCACTACCGCTGATTTGCGCACTCTCAATGACCGTGTTTCGGGTACCTCTAAGCAGGAGCCCGCGCAGGTGGCTGCTACCTGGCTGAACGAGCACGGCTTCTAAGAATCCGCCTGCAATTCCGTATAAATTCCTCTACAGGAATGGGTATAAACAAGACCGACCTGGGAATATTCTAGAAATAGAATATTGCCAGGTCGGTTTATATCATCCTGCCCCACAGGCTAGGGGAGAGGCGCGGAACCGCTTTTAGCCCTCAATCAGCAGCGCCAGAGCCTCGTAGGGACGCAGACTCAGCGTCACCGTCTCAGCCGAATCAGATACAGCAGAATCGACCGCAGAATTCTTGTAATTACACACCAGCACGCGACCGGAACGAACAAACTCAGCCGGAACCTCAACCTCGGTCGGCTCACCGTAGAAGTTCGTCAGCACCAGCAGGCGCTGCGCCGGGCTACCGTTCTCAGCACTAGTCTCAGCGGGCAGCTCACGCAGGTACGCAAACACCCGCTCGTGATCCAGCGCGTAGGGCGCATACGAACCCACAGAAATGACCGGGTACTGCTTACGCAGGGCAATCAGGTTGCGGTAGTAGGGCAGAATCACGCCGTCGCGTTCCTCATCCTCCACCGAAATACCGGCACCGGTCGCCGCATCACGCACCGGGGCGGGAGCCAGCCACAGCGACTCCGAACCGAAACCGGCAGTCGCCGGATCCGCGGTCCACTGCATCGGCACACGCGAATTATCGCGAGCCTTCGACGCCACAATCTCCAGCGCCTGCTGCTCGCTCAGACCGCGCTCACGCAGCATCGCGTAGGCGTTGTGCGCCTCCACATCCGCGTACTGCTCGATCGAGGAGTAGACCGGGTCAACCATGCCGATTTCCTCGCCCTGGTACACGTACGGGGTGCCGCGCAGCAGGTGAATCACGGTCGCCAGCATGGTCGCCGACTCGGCACGGTAACGCTCAACGTCACCAAAACGGTTCAGCGCGCGCGGCTGGTCGTGGTTATTCCAGAACAGCGCGTTCCAGCCGCCGCCGGCCTGCATACCCAGTGCCCAATCGTTCAGAATCTGCTTCAACTCGGCAAAACGGAACGGCACCTTCGACCACTTCTCGCCGTTCTCGTAGTCCACCTTCAGATGGTGGAAGCTGAACACCATGTCTAGCTCGTGGTTTGCCGGGTTGGAGTAGCCCACGCAGTTTTCGATGCTGGTCGAGGACATTTCGCCCACGGTCACGGTGCCATCATACTGACCGAACGAGGCGCGGTTCAGCTGCTGAATGCGGGTGTGCACAATCGGGGTGTCGGTGTATTGTGCCTTGTCCACGGTGCCTTCGGGGGCGTCGAGCAGCTCTTCGTCCTTACCGATGACGTTAATGACGTCAAAACGGAAACCGCGCACACCCTTCTCGTACCAGAAATTCACGACCTTAAACAGTTCGTCGCGCACAGTCGGGTTGTACCAGTTCACGTCCGCCTGGGTGCGGTCGTACAGGTGCATATAGAACAGGGGAGTGCCGTGCTCATCCGTGTACTCGCCAAAGCGGGACCAGCAGGAGCCGCCGAACTTCGACTCCCAGTTGGTCGGTTCGCGCAGCTGACCGTCCTCGGTGTATTTGCCGGGGCGAATATAGAAATAATCCCAGTACTCGCGCTCACCGGCGAGCGCACGCTGGAACCACTCGTGCTCGGTCGAAACATGGTTGAGCACCATGTCGAACATGACGCCCACACCGTGCTCGGCGAGGGCGGCAATCATCTCTTCGACGTCCTTCATGGTGCCCAGGTCGGGGTTGATGGCGTAGTAGTCGGAGATGTCGTAGCCGTTGTCGTTCTGCGGGGAGGCGAAGAACGGGTTGAACCACACCATGTCCACGCCCAGGGAAGCAATGTAGGGCACCTTCTCGATGACGCCGCGCAGGTCGCCGTAGGCGCCACCCGCCGAGGAGTAGAAGGACTTGGGGTACACCTGGTAGATGACGGAGGACGCGAAATCCTTGCCGCCTGCCGGGGTGGTTGCCGGGCTGGTTGCCGGCGTGAGGGTGAGCGATGCGGTGGGTGCCTGTGTCATGGAAACCTTCTGAAACGTAAGCAGGGTTCAGCGTATATAAATCAGTGCGTTGGAAACGAACCGCACCGGTGCTACGTGTGGTGCTACGTATGCGCAGCGAGGCCCGTACGCGGCAGGCACGGCAGCCCGCCGCCTCCCGGTGCGTTCGCCGACTGAATATCGACGCCCGCAACCTGGGCTCATTCCAGATTAGGGGGCATAATGGTGGGATGTCCCCCGTCTACCCCAAAGGGGGCAATTCTGCCGCAGATCCGGCACAACCCCGTGGCCTCAACACTCCCACCGATAGGCGGTTGCAGGCTCGTGCGCGTTTCGATGTATGAAACCAAAGTGACCCTGAGCTGAAGAGCGTTGGACGCCGCGCGTAAAATCAGTACTTGCATCACTACGGAAGGTAAAACAATGCCAGAACTGCGTTCACGTACTTCAACTCACGGCCGTAACATGGCTGGTGCCCGCGCCCTGTGGCGTGCCACCGGCATGGGCGATGACGACTTCGGCAAGCCTATTATCGCTATCGCGAACTCTTTCACCCAGTTCGTGCCCGGCCACGTGCACCTGAAGGACATGGGTGAGCTGGTCGCCGGCGCGATTCGTGAGGCTGGCGGCGTCGCCAAGGAATTTAACACCATCGCTGTTGATGACGGTATTGCGATGGGCCACGACGGTATGCTCTACTCGCTGCCTTCCCGCGATCTGATCGCTGATTCGGTCGAGTACATGGTCAACGCGCACCGTGCCGACGCGCTGGTCTGCATCTCTAACTGTGACAAGATCACCCCCGGTATGCTTCTGGCGGCTATGCGCCTGAACATCCCCACCATCTTTGTCTCTGGCGGCCCCATGGAGTCCGGCGAGGGCATTGAGGGCATTGTTGAGCACCGCCTCGACCTGATTGATGCCATGGTGATGGCTGTTGACGATAGCGTCAGTGACGCTGCGCTCGCTCAGGTTGAGAAGAATGCGTGCCCGACCTGCGGTTCGTGTGCGGGTATGTTCACCGCGAACTCCATGAACTGCCTGAATGAGGCGATTGGTCTGGCGCTGCCCGGTAACGGCACCACCCTGGCTACTCAGGTTGCTCGTAAGGAGCTGTTCCTGGATGCTGGCCGCCGCATCGTTGAGTTGGCTAAGCGCTACTACGAGCAGGATGACGAGTCGGTTCTGCCCCGCTCCATTGCGACCAAGGAGGCGTTCGAGAACGCTATGGCGCTGGATGTGGCGATGGGCGGTTCGACCAACACCGTGCTGCACACCCTGGCGATCGCTCACGAAGCGGGTGCTGACTTCACCCTGAAGGATATCGACCGTATTTCGCGTCAGGTTCCCTGCCTGGCGAAGGTCGCCCCGAACTCCACTAAGTACCACATTGAGCACGTGCACCGTGCCGGTGGTATCCCCGCCCTGCTGGGTGAGCTGAACCGTGCCGGCCTGCTGCACAAGAACGTTCATTCTGTTCACGCTGACTCGCTGGACGAGTGGCTGGACGAGTGGGATATCCGCGGCGGCAAGGCGAGCGAGAAGGCGAAGGATCTGTTCCTCGCAGCTCCCGGCGGCGTGCGCACCACCCACGCGTTCTCCACCGCGAACAAGTACGAGTCCCACGAGACTGACGCTGAGAACGGCTGTATCCGCGCCGTGGAGCACGCGTACACCAAGGACGGCGGCCTGGCGGTCCTGTACGGCAACATCGCTCAGGACGGCGCAATCATCAAGTCCGCTGGTATTGATGAGGAGCTGTTCCACTTCAAGGGTCGCGCCTTCGTGGTCGAGTCTCAGGACGAGGCTGTGTACGAGATCCTGTCGAAGAACGTGAAGGAAGGCGACGTTGTCGTCATCCAGTACGAGGGCCCGAAGGGCGGCCCCGGCATGCAGGAAATGCTGTACCCGACCTCCTACCTGAAGGGTCTGGGCCTGGGCAAGAAGTGTGCACTGATTACTGACGGTCGTTTCTCCGGTGGTACTTCGGGTATTTCGATTGGTCACGTCTCCCCGGAGGCTGCTGCTGGCGGCGCTATCGGCCTGGTGCAGACCGGCGACGAGATTGAGATTGACGTGAACAACCGCATCCTGCGTGTGAACGTTTCGGATGAGGAGCTGGCTGCTCGCCGCGAGGCGAAGGGCGCCGCACCGTGGCGTCCGACCAAGCCGCGTGAGCGTCACGTATCGAACGCCTTGAAGGTGTACGGCATGTTGGCTGCTTCGGCTGATAAGGGTGGCGTGCGCATCCTGCCTGAGGACGCATAAACCCCTCACGTATCGTGTGAGAATTTAATATTCTTGCCCCTAAGGGTCGGTGCTCTGTTCTGCAGTTTTTCTGCGGGGCGGGGTGCCGACCTTTTTAACGTTTTTGAGAGTCCGGTGCGGCGTATTGCCTTGTCAAGGCTATTGCAGTAGGGTGTAGGAGGGTACTTAGGTACCCGATTCACCGACTCAGCACAACCACTCAAACACAACGCAATTCGCAACCCTCACGAGGACGTATTCATGGTTACCCTGCCCGCACGCGCACAGCGTGCCTTTACTTGCCGTACCCTGGCGGCTCTTGCCTGCATCGGTGCGCTCGCTTTGAGCTCTTGCTCTGCCCAGCCGCAGGCTGATGAGTCTGAAACCGCCCCGATGAAGGTGGCGACTTCTTCCGCGCCCGTGGACGCTAAGACCCTGTTCACCGCGGCGGATGGCTCCTGGAAACCGAATACCGTGCAGATTGCTGCCGGCTTGGATTCCCCTGCAACCTACGATTCGGTGGCAACCCCCACGAATGAGCCGAGCACTGACGCCGAGTACGAGGCAGCATACGCCACGGCGAGCGGCTCCGTGAGCACTATCGATCCTGGTACTCGCTGTGGCGTGACGAGTCTGCTGGGTGGTTCCGCCGGTATTTACGTGTATGACGGTTCGGATTGCGCGAAGGCTCAGGAGGCGGTGCGCCTCTTCAACAGCCGCAAGAACCAGGACGGTTCGGCGAGCGTTGAGTGGTACCAGTGCGCTACGAAGGTGCAGGGCCGCGACTACATTACGGGTGCCTGCTTCACGCAGGGTGGTAGCGTTGAGAAGCCGCGCCTGGCGCTGATTCCGGCACAGACCCGCATGCTGTCGGGTACGCTGACTTTCGCTGAAGCGTACGGTGGCGGCACTTTCGGTCAGGGTGATTCTGCGAAGACTGTTGAGGCGCTGCGTTTCACCAGCCCGGACTCTAAGGTCGCGTGTTCGGTGACCCCGTCAGGTGTGGACTGCCAGGCGCTGGTGGGCGTGACCCTGGAGGGCTGGGATTCCGCATCCGGTAAGGCACAGCAGCGCGTGCACATGGTGCAGGGCCAGGCGCCCGAGGTGAGCCTGGTCGGTCAGACCGCCACCCCGGAGCCGGTGAATACTGAGGGTATTGTTGCCCTGTCTACCGGTCAGGTGGTGACTGCGTACGGTTACACCTGTAAGTCGGTGAATACCGGTAAGGTGCATTGCGTGAGCGCGACGAATGGTTTCACACTTGATTCGATGGAGGTCGGCCTAGAGCGCCGATAAGCCGAGAGCGCCGCTAGTAGCCGCGCTCGCCTCCAAGGCTGGTATGCCTCCATGGCTGACATACGAAGGTGCCCGGCACCCCTCACTTAGGGGGTGCCGGGCACCTTCGGTATTTAACGTTGCTTAGCGGAAGTTGACGATGCGAACGTCCAGCTCGGAGGAGAGCAGCGGCTCCCATGCGGCGACAGCCTTCTGGAAGTGTTCGGTGCCCATGTGCTTTTCGAGCAGTTCCTGGGATTCCCAACGCTCGATGAATGCGAAGTCGGTGTCGGAGACGGCACCGAAGTCGTAGCTGACGTTGCCTTCGTCCTGGCGGCTTGCGGTCACGAGCGGTTCGATGGTCTTGAGGAATTCTTCGACGTGCTCGGGCTTGACGGATACTCCGGCGTAAACACCAATCATGGGGCTCTCCTTATCGGGTGGTGCGGCGGTTGCCGCGTCGTATATGACTCTTTTACCGTACACCTTTCCCCACGCCTCGGTGAGGTATGCGCGGGGGTTTCTCGCGCTGTGTTCTGTGCTGGGTTTTGTGTTGTGCCGGTGCGTGAGAGGAGTTGCGGTTATTCCATTCGCTAACTGTAAAAAAGGTGTTTTATATTTGCGTGCCCCTTTCTTTTCGACCTATAAAAGAATGAGGACGATATACCGTATGAATGGAAGGAGACGCGGTATGGCACACATGGGGGGTGACACTCATGGGATTTTCACCGGCGCATATCAAACGATGCACCCTGACCTGGGAGGCGCCCGACTATAGCGCCTCGTACCCTGCCGGGTACACGGATCAGGGCGTTGCTGTGATTGCGGTGGCTCAGGAGCATCGTAAGGCGCAGGGTTTTTGTTATTCGGCATTGTCGACGGTGGTTTTTATTTCTAAGCAGGACGGCACCCGCACTGTGGTGAATGAGGAGCCGATGCTTTTCACTCACGTTCATTCCCTGATGGAGTGCTGTGATGAGGTGCATCCGCGTCTGCTGGGTCGTGCCGTGCTTTCTGCGTGGGATGTGGTTCCTGAGCAGTACCGTCAGAACCTGGTGACGATTGCTGCTGACCGTAAGAATTTGAAGCATCTTTTCCGTGATTGCGACCAGTTGAAGGGGATTATGGAGTACCGCGCCTTTGAGAAGGTGCTGGACCCGTACGATAACCATTCTTTGGGTGAAGTGCATGTGAAGCTTGCTGGCACGCCCGCGTATGAGCGGATGCAGGCTGAGGTGTGTGCGGCACGTACCGCCGTGGATGAGATGGTGGAGGAGGCACTGACCCCTCGACCGCTGGATCAGCTGCAGGACTATAGCGTTTTCACGGATTGTTCGTTCCGTTCGACTCACAATAAGAAGTATCAGCGTGGCGGCCGTATGGGTATCGCCGGCGTGAGTGAGGACGGCTTCTATTTTCATGCCCACTATGATGGCGTGAATATTATGACCGGTGAGCTGTCTGCGATGTTGGCGGCTTATACGGTGTTCCATAGCGGTTCGCGCCGCCTGATTATTCATACGGATTCTTTGGGTGCGTTGACGTTTGTGTTGCGTTTGGCGCATAGCCGTTGGGCTTTTGAGGCGTGGGTTTCTGAGGGTATTCAGGATGAGCGCGTGGTGGCTCAGATGCGTGCTTTGACGGAGGCTATCCGCGAGAAGCGTGTGCTGGTGAAGCATGTTCCGGGTCATACGGGCCACGGTTTGCAGGAGAGTAGCGACTCTGTGTCGAAGATGCATCGCCATTTTCCGGGGCAGATTGTGGATAAGCGTCATCAGAGCGAGTTTAATCAGCGTTGCGAGTCGATTATTACTGCTTTGTCGGGTTGTGCGAAGGCTGTTCGCCTGCTTGCGCCGGAGTGGTTGCAGATTAAACCTTCTTCAATCCACACGGGAAACCGTTTATGGCGCTAAACTAGTCCAGGGTAGAAATGAACGCGCGATGCATTCGCCGCATACGAGGGTATGCGATGTCGGAGGTGTCGCGTGTTTCTTTTTGCCCTTTTCTGTGTGTGTGCTTGTTCTGTGTGTGCTTGTGTGCGGTGGGTCTGCAGCGATAGATGCACAGTGGCGGGGATAAAATTGTGTGAAGAATTTTTCGATTCTCCCGATTTTTAGCGGGTGCACACTATTTTTTGGGACCCAATTTATGCAGTTTCTCCCTCCTCCTGATTCTCCTCTATATATTCCGCTGGTGGTGCTGTATGCGCTGACGGCGCTTTCGCTGGTGCTCTTTATCTGCCTCTACCTGCGGGAACGCCGTAGTGTGTTTGTCGGCTGGTTGCTGATTGCGACCGTGGGGTTGCTGGGTACGAGCCTGGGCGTAACGGCGATTGTGGCAGAGAACCAGATTTTGCTGGTGTTGGCGTTCCTCATTGTTATCGTTCCGGCGATCCTTTCGATTTTTACGCCTTTGGGTTTGACCGGTCTTTTCCTATATAGCGGTGTGCGTCTTATTGTTCGTGAGGGTTTTTCGCTCACTAATTCTTTGGCATTAGCTGCCGGTATTGCCCTTATTGTGGGTCCGTTCTTTATTCCCGGTCCGGCGGAGAACACTCCGTTGGGCGGCGTGTGGGGCACTATTTATTTCTATTTTTCGCTGGTGCTGACCTATTTCACCATCTACGCGGTGGGCTTTACTGTGTCGGCAGTGTTGAACCTGGTGAATTTCCGTCAACAGGCTGACTATGTGGTGGTGCTCGGTTCGGGTCTCATTGGTGACCAGGTGACTCCGCTGCTGGCGGGTCGTATCGATCGAGGCATTGAAATTTACCGTAAGAACCCCGGCTCGAAGCTGATTATGTCTGGCGGTCAGGGCGCGGATGAAGAGGTTCCTGAGGGTGTGGCGATGACTCGCTACGCTGTATCCCGCGGTATTCCCGAGGCGGACATTATTGTGGAGGACCGCGCGGTGAACACCCGCGAGAATCTGCTCTTCTCTTACGCCCTGATGCCGGAGGTTGCCGAGGGCAAAACCCCGAAAGTTGCTGTGGCAACAACCAGCTACCACCTGTTCCGTGCGTTGCTGCTGGCGCGTTCGCTGGGCCTGAAATGCTGGGGCGCGGGGGCTCGTACGAAGGTGTATTTTGCGGTGAATGCTTTTATCCGTGAGTTTATTGGGTATTTGAGCATGACGCGCCGCCGCCACATCATCACCTTGAGCCTGTGCACGGTCCTCTACATTGCGGTGGCGCTCTTCGTGTGGTGGATGCATTCTGCCGGTTTGGTGGGCCCGGGCGAACCGATGTAGCCCCTGGTCTGCTCTAATACGTATCCGTGCTCTAGCTTGTGGCCTGGCGCATCCTGCGATAGCGCCTCATACAATAAAACTGCCCACCCGGGGTTATCCGGGTGGGCAGTTTTATTTAGAGGAGCGATGACCACAGTCGGCAGAGGTTCTCCGCCATCTTGATGCGGCGCGGGCGCTCCGCCCACTGGGTGTACAGCAGCTCGGTGCAGACCTGCTCGTATTCGGCGCATACTTCATCCAGCATCGCCACCATTTTGCGGTCAATGACGAACGTTGACACTTCCATGTTCAGCGAGAAGGAACGCGGGTCCATATTGGACGAGCCAATGAACGCGATTTCATCGTCGACCATCATGAACTTGGAGTGCAGCACGGTCGGGCTGGGGTACTGCAGAATACGCACACCCGCCTGCAACAGCTGCTCGTAGTAGGAACGCTGCGCCATGTTCGGCAGGAACTGGTCGCCCTTCTCGCACACAATCACGGTGGTTTCAATACCGGAGTATGCGGCATTCGTGAGTGCCTGCAGCAGGGTCTCTTCGGGCACGAAGTAGGGCGAGCAGATGGTGATACGCCGCTCGGCATTGTAGATCAAGTAGTTGATGAGGCGCAGGTTGTTTTCGGTTTTAAAACCGGGGCCGGAGGGAACAACCTGGGCGCGCATCCCATCCTCGTAGTAGGGGATGGTGGTGTTAATTTCTGCCAGGATCAGCTGGTTCGTTTCGGAGTACCAGTCGGAGACGAAAACGGCGTTGAGCTCTTCAACGATGGGGCCGGTGCAGGAGAAGGTCAGGTCCTTCCATTCCAGACCCTTCTTGACGTTTTCGGGTAGATCATAGGAGCGGTGAATAGCGTTCTGCGAACCGGAGAACGCGACGCGGCCGTCCACGACGAGGACCTTGCGGTGGTTACGCAGGTCGGGGCGCTGCCACTTGAGCTTCCACGGTTTGAGCGGCAGCATGAGGCGCCACTGCATACCCGAGTCGTTGAGCATTTTCACGAGCTTCTTATAGGACGGGTATTTGCGGGAGCCGATGTGGTCGATGAGTACGCGCACCTGTACACCGCGTTTGTGGGCGGCGAAGAGGGCGTCCCAGAGGACTGCGCTCGCCTCGTCGTAGGCGGTGATGTAGAACTCGAAGTGCACGTATTTGGTGGCGCGGTCGACTTCTTCCGCCATGGCGACCATTGCGTCGTGGTTGTCGGTGTGGAGGGTGAACTGGTTGCCGCCGACCAGGGGGAGCGAGCCGAGGGTGTAGTTGAGTTGGCTGGCTACCTTTGCCGGGTCGGAGAGGTCATCGGTGCGGGTGAGGAAGGGTTTGTTTTCGCTGACATCGCGAATCATGTCGTTCATGGCGTGTTGGCGTGCGCGGCGGTAGGCGGGCAGGCGCGAGGAGCCGAAGACGAGGAATGCGATAAACCCTACGAAGGGGATGAAGAAGATTGCCATGAGCCAGCCCAGCGCAACCACGGGTTTGCGGTTGTAGGGGAGCCAGAAGAGGGCTGCGAGTCGGATGAGGATATCGGCTATGCCGAGTGCGAGGCGCAGCCAGTCGGGCAGGAAGTCGAGGGAGGTGGGGGCAAACAAGTTCACCCGTCTATTATGCCAGTATTTCGTGTGGGGCTGGGGGGGGGAGTGGGTTTGCCGCTTCGTATGTGATGTGTCGGTATTGTGTGCGGGTGTTGTGTGCCAGTGGCGGGGCCGGAGTTTAGCCGGCTATGCTGTGAGCCTTAACGCTAAAAATGCACTTGAGCATTGTGTGCAGTGGTGAAATAATTGCAGTTATGCAGAAAAAGGAACAGAGCCTTCGCGAACGCCGCCGCGAACAAACCTGGACGGCAATCCACGAAGCAGCCCTCAAACGCGTCCGCGACCATGGGATGCGCGGAACCACCGTTGAAGAAATCGCCCAGGAGGCGGGCGTCTCCCCGCGTACCTTCTTCAACTACTTCCCCTCCAAAGAGGACGCCGTTCTGGGTCTGCGTGAACCGGTGGTCAGCGAGGAAATCCTCGAAACAGACCGCGCCCACGAGGATGACAACACCATCATTCGTGTAACCCACCTTCTCTGGGAGGTCATTTTCCAGAGCTTCCACTACGCCAATGGCAAGGACCCCCGAGCTCCCTTTCAGGAGTTCCCCGAGTCCGCGAAACGAATGAAAATGCACTACATGAAGTGCGAACAGGTGCTCACCGATTACCTGAACACTATTGACTGGGTGGCTTTTGACGCGGCCGGTCGCCGCGGCCCCTTCCCGCGCCGAACCCCCGCTGACCCGCTGACCGATCACTTCCGGGAGCGATCACGCGCAAAGGTCCAGCTTGCCTCCGCGGTGCTTCGTCAGCTGGAGTTCGCCCGCGACCTGGAAGATAAAGAGGATATTGCCCGCCATATCCGCCAGACGGTGAAGACCTTCCAGTTCCTGCTTTTTGAGCAGAACCGACCGGCAATCTAGCGGCGGTTCACTGCTACAAACTACAAAAGCCCGCCGGAAACCGAATCCGAGGCCCCGAATCGAGGCAACCGAATCCAGAGCCCGGCGGACACTCACAACAGATATATATAGAACGTAACTAAGGATTATCGATGAGTACAGAGGAAAAGAAGCTACCTCAGCCGCCAGCCGGCGAGGCTAAGCAGGAAAGTAAAAACCGCATCCGCGCCATGTTCCTGGGCCTGGTCATTGTGATGCTCATGTCCTCGCTGAACCAAACGATTCTGGCGCCGTCGCTGCCCACGATTGTGGGTGAGCTTCACGGCGTGGAGCACATGAGCTGGGTGATTACTATTTTCATCCTGCTTTCGACGATTACGATGCCGGTCTACGGCAAGCTTTCTGACCAGTTCGGACGCAAGCCCTTCCTGATTTTTGCGATTGTCGCTTTCATGGCGGGTTCGATTGTTGGTGCGCTCGCTCAGGACATGAACTGGCTGATTTTTGCTCGTGCCCTGCAGGGTCTGGGCGGCGGCGGTCTGATGATTCTTTCTCAGGCTGTGATTGCTGATGTGATTCCTCCCCGCGACCGTGGCCGCTACATGGGTATTATCGGTGGCGTTTTTGCGTTCTCGTCGGTGGCTGGTCCGCTGATTGGTGGCTGGATTACTGAGGGGCCGGGTTGGCGTTGGGCGTTCTGGCTGAACCTGCCGCTGGCTATTCTGTCGATTCTTGCGGTGATTTTCTTGCTGCCGCACCGCCCGTTCCGTGAGCGTGAGAAGCACAGCATCGACTACCTTGGCTCGCTGATTCTGATGGCGGGTACGAGTGCGCTGGTGCTTGCCACGATTTGGGGCGGTAACCAGTACGAGTGGGCTTCGCCGCAGATTATTGGTCTGCTGATTTTCTCGGTGGTTGCTGCGCTGGTGTTCATCCCGGTGGAGAACCGTGCGGCTGAGCCGGTCATGCCCATGTACCTGTTCAAGAACCGTAACTTCTTGCTGACTCTGGGCGCTTCGCTGGCGCTGGGTGTGGCAATGTTTGGTGCGGTGGAGTATATCCCGACTTATCTGCAGATGGCGCTGGGTGTGAGCGCTACGGTGGCCGGTCTGCTGATGATTCCGATGATGGGTGTCATGCTGGTGGTGTCGATTGTGACGGGCCGCGTGGTGTCGAAGAGCGGTCGCTACAAGCGTTACGTGACGAGCGGTACCGCGATTGTGGCGCTGGGCCTGTTCCTGCTGTCGACCGTGACTATTGAGACTCCGACCTGGCTGTTCTGTGTGTACCTCGCGGTGATGGGTGCCGGTCTGGGTATGTCCATGCAGTTCTTGACTCTGATTGTTCAGAATGCGTTCCCGGTGAGTGTGGTTGGTACCGCGACGGCGTCGAATAACTTCTTCCGTCAGGTGGGTGCTACTGTGGGTGCCTCGCTGGTGGGTGGTCTGTTTACCTCGCGTCTGACCTCGCTGATTTCTGAGCGTATGCCGCAGCAGGCGCTGCAGTCTTCGGGTAGCCATGCGTCTTCGTCTCTGACTCCTGAGCTGGTGGCGTCTTTGCCGGAGCCGGTGCACGGCATCATTGTGAATGCCTATAACGATGCGTTGATTCCGCTGTTCCTGTACCTGGTGCCGCTGGGTCTGGTGTCTACGCTGCTTCTGTTCTTCATTCGTGAGGATGCGTTGGCGACGACCCTGGAGACTGAGCCGGCTGTTGATATTGCTCGTGCGGCGACCGGTGCGATTCCGGTGATTACTCCGGAGATGGCTGCTAAGGATGCGCAGGCTTTGAAGAGCATGCACGGCTCTGCTCGTGCTCGTATTGCCGAGTCGTTGAGCTCGGAGGCTTCGCCGGATTCGCCGGATTCGGAGCCTAACGCTAAGAGCTAGGGTCTTAGCACTAGATGCGGAGGCGTTGCCTTCCTATATAAGTGGCGCCCCGGTGCGAGTCGTGTGCTCATGCCGGGGCGCTGTTTTTGGCTGAGTTGCCTTAAATAGCGCGCTTAAGAGGTGTGCCTTAGTGCTTGGTTTAGGGGTTGGAAGTGTTGGTTTAGTCCCCTAAACGGTGGGTTTACGTGGTGTTTTACCCTGTTAAAGCGCTTATCGAAAAGGTTATTACGTCCCTATGTCGAGAGAATTGTTTCGGATGTAAAATTTTCGTAAAAATTGTTAATCCGCCCCTTTTCCCCGGTATTCCGGGGCATTTTTTTACCCAGCTCCCTTTTAGCTTGCATACAGGCTGTTCTAAGGGGTGAAAGTGCCCAATGTGGGTTTGGTGGAAGTGTTACAGGCTATATAAGATAAAGTAAATATGCTCCTAGTGACAGTCATCACGAAGCAGTGCACTGGGACAGCATGACACACATGCCTTAACACCGACATCTACACAAGGAGGGGAACCGTCCCATGTTTAGGTACATCCTCCAGCGATCGCTGACGTACCTCGTCATGGTCTTTATTACGACCACGATGGGTTACTTTGCTGCGGTTACTGCTCTGAAGCCTGCCCTCTTGGAGCAGGAAAAGGTTCCGAAGCCTAGCCCCGAGCAGGTGAACCGTAACTTCGCGTCCCTGGGTCTCGATCCCGAAATGAACCCCTGGGACCGCTACGTTCAGTGGCTGACCAATGTGGTCACCAAGTTCGATTGGGGCCGTAGCCCCAACGGCGCGTACATTAACCAGGAATTTGGCCAGCGCGTGTGGGTTTCTACCCGCCTGCTGCTGGTGGCTACCATTCTCTCGATTGTGATTGGTATTGCCCTGGGTGTGTACTCGGCAGCTCGCCAGTACAAGTTCTCTGACCGTGTTATCACCGGTTACTCCTACCTGGTCTACATCATCCCCGCTCCCGTTGCTTACTTCGTGGTGCAGCAGGGCGCGACCACTATCAACAACATTGCCGTTGCTAATGGTGGAGAGAAGATTTTCTATGTGACCGGTATTTCGACTCCGGGTCTGACCGGATTCTGGGAAATCACCATCGATATGGCGGCGCACTACATCGTGCCGACTTTCTGTATGACCATCTTCGGTTGGGCTGGTTACCAGATTGCACAGCGTCAGTACCTGCTCGATAACGTGAACGCTGACTTCGTGCGTACCGCTCGTGCTAAGGGTCTGACCCGCAACCAGGCGATTACTCGCCACGCACTGCGTGTCTCCTTCATCCCCGTGGCACAGTCCATCGCGTACCGGATTCCGCTGATTTTTGCGGGTGCATTCTTCGCCGAGACCGTCTTTGCATGGCCCGGTATCGGTAAGTGGTCGATTGACTCCATTTCCTCGCAGGACGTGAACGCTGCGACCGTGACCCTCGCGTACGGTTCTGCACTGTTCGCTGTCGGTGCGATCATCGCTGATATCGCTACCACCATCGTCGACCCCCGAGTGAGGATCTCATGAGCCAGGTAACTGCAACTTCCTCCGTACCGGTGGTACAGGAGAACGGTGACTTCAAGGTCATCAACAAGAGCGTTATTATTCTGCGCCGCTTCCTGCGTAACAAGGCTGCAGTCTTCGGCCTGTCCGTGTTTATCGGCATGGGTCTGTTCGGCCTGTTCGGTAAGCACTTGACCAAGTACAAGCCCAACGACATTGACTACATGGCGCTAGGTGAAGGCCCCTCGGCTGACCACTGGTTCGGTACCACCATCGCGGGTAACGACGTGTTCGCCATGATGGTCGAGGCCGTCTGGACCTCTCTCGAAATTGGTGTGATCGTTGGTTTCGTCACCGTGCTCATCTCCGCAGTCTACGGCTGTGTGATGGCGTACTTCGGTGGCTGGATCGACAAGATCATGCTGTTCATCCTCGAGACCCTGATCATGGTTCCCTCGCTGCTGATTCTGGCTATTCTGATCAACGGTCAGGTCGGTAAGCAGATTCAGAAGAGCGTCCCCACCTGGATTCTGCTCTCCGCTGTGCTGATTACCTTCGGCTGGATGGGTAGCGCCCGTGTTATTCGTGCAATGGCACAGTCCCTCATCAACCGCGACTTCGTGAAGGCTGCGCGCTACATGGGTGTGCACCCCTTCAAGATTGTGATGCGCCACCTGGTTCCGAACATCGGCTCCCTGCTGGTTCTGAACTTCACCAGCGGCATCATGAACGCTGTGCTTTCTGAGGTTGCCTACTCCTTCATCGGCATCGGTATTAAGTACCCCAACTACTCGCTGGGTTCGCTGATTTCGGATGCTTCGCAGCAGATTAACACCCTGCCGCACATGTTCTGGTTCCCGGTTCTGTTCTTCTTCCTGCTGGTTGGTCCGCTGGCCCTCATGAACGACGGTCTGCGTGACGCATTCGACCCGACTTCGATGTCGGTCGGTAAGATCAAGAAGTCCAAGAAGAACGAGAAGGCAGAGGCACCTGCTGCCGCTGCAAAGGAGGCGAAGAACTAATGAGTACCTCTCCCGTTCTGAGCGTTAAGGACCTCAACGTCCGCTTCAATACTGAGAATGGCGTCGTGCACGCTGTTCGCGGTGTGAACTTTGACCTGTACCCCGGTAAGACCCTGGGTATCGTGGGTGAGTCCGGTTCCGGTAAGTCCGTTGCCTCCATGGCGATTATGGGCCTGCACCCGACCACTGCTGACATCACCGGCTCGATTAAGTACAACGGTACCGAGCTGCTGGGTCTGAGCGATAAGGAAATGTGCGCATACCGCGGCAAGGAGATCTCCATGGTCTTCCAGGATCCGCTGTCCTCCCTGACCCCCGTGTACACCATTGGTGATCAGATTGCCGAGGTGCTCAAGGTCCACAACAAGGGCATGAGCAAGCAGGCTATCAAGGACCGCTCCATCGAGCTGATGCGTATGGTGGGTATCCCTTCGCCGGCTGACCGCCTGCGTTCCTTCCCGCACGAGTTCTCCGGTGGTATGCGTCAGCGCATCATGATCGCTATGGCGATTGCGAATGACCCCCGCGTGCTCATCGCCGATGAGCCCACCACCGCACTGGATGTGACCATTCAGGCGCAGGTGCTGGAGGTTATGCAGAAGGCTCAGGAAGAGACCGGCGCAGCGACCATCATGATTACCCACGACCTCGGTGTTGTGGCTGGTATGGCTGACGACATTCTGGTGATGTACGCCGGTAAGCCGGTGGAGATTGCGAAGGCAGAAGACCTGTACAAGCATCCCTCCCACCCGTACACCATCGGTCTGCTGGGTGCGGTCCCGCGTGTGGACCGTTCCGAGAAGGTTTCCCTGGTTCCGATTGAGGGTACCCCTCCGAACCTGATTAACCCGGTGACCGCGTGCTCCTTCCGCCCGCGTTGCCCCATCGCTAAGAGCGGTGGCCAGTGCTGCCAGGACTCCAACGGCGAGCCCGATCTGCAGCTGCTGGAAGGCGTTGGCGAGGGCCACTACTCCTCCTGCACCATCTCTCAGGAGCTGGTCGGTAAGACCGCTGACGAGCTGTACCCGGTTCCGGAGCCCCCGGTATCGAAGTACGACGGTATTCCGCGTGAGGAGCGTGCCCCCGTCCTGGAGGTCCGCAACGTCAAGAAGCACTTCCCGCTCATGAAGGGTGCGCTGATTAAGCGCCGCGTGGGCACTGTGAAGGCTGTGAACGGCCTGTCCTTCGATATTCGTGAGGGCGAGTGCTTCTCCATTGTGGGTGAGTCCGGTTGTGGTAAGACCACCACCCTGCTGGAAATCATGGAGTTCAACAAGAACACCGACGGTGAGATTCTGATTAACGGAACCTCCACCAAGGACGGCAAGTCCGCAGGTGAGATTCTTGAGCTGCGTAAGAATCAGCAGATGGTGTTCCAGGACCCCACCGGTGCTCTGGATCCGCGCTTCACCGTTTACGAGGTGCTTGCTGAGCCGCTGGAAAACCAGGGCATGAACAAGGCAGACATCAAGAAGCGCGTCATCGAGCTGATGCACATTGTGGGTCTGCAGCCTGACCACGTGAACCGCTTCCCGAACCAGTTCTCTGGCGGTCAGCGTCAGCGTATCGGTATTGCTCGTGCGCTTGCTGTGAACCCCAAGCTCGTGGTTCTGGATGAGCCGGTGTCCGCACTGGACGTGTCCGTCCAGGCTGGTGTGATTAACCTGCTGGAGGAGCTGCGTGCAAACCTGGGCCTGAGCTACCTGATGGTTGCTCACGACCTCGCGGTGATTCGCCACGCATCCGACCGCGTTGCAGTGATGTACCTGGGTCGTATTGTTGAGATTGGTGACGTCGACCAGGTGTTCGACAACCCGATCCACCCGTACACCCGTGCACTGCTCTCGGCGATTCCGGTCCCGGATCCCGAGGTTGAGGCAAAGCGCCACCGCATTATGCTTGAGGGCGACCTGCCCACTCCGGTGAACGCGCCTAAGGGTTGTGGCTTCTCGAGCCGTTGCCCGGTCTTCAAGCTGCTGCCTGAGGACAAGAAGCGTCGTTGCCTGGAGGAGATGCCGGAACTGACCCACGTTGAGGGTGAGGATCACGGTTATGCTTGCTACTTCCCGGAGGCTGAGGCCGCTACGGTGTAGCTCTAGAGTCGGCTGAATAAGTCGCATGTGTGCCGAGGGGCGAATATTCGTTGAATATTCGTCCCTCGGGTTTTTTAATGCCCGGTACTGGTGAGGCGCGTGCAGCTTGAGATTGTCACCTGGTGAGACGGCGGGAGCCTCAGAATGTGGCGCTTGGCCCTGAAACCAGCAAGAAAACAGGAAAAACTGCACTGACTAGGCGTAACCTTTCTCACCATTCAAGATATGAATATTTATAGGCGAGCTTCTATACCGCAGGTAAGCCATAATTAAGCCTGTGGGTGCGCCGCTAGGGGCGTACCTCAAGGAACACATTCATAGACCGGCACTAATTCATCGCTCACCGCAGCCTATTGCGGCGCATGAGCAGGGAACCCTTGACGCTTTCCTGCAGGATTATTGAGGGTCAAACGTATAAGAGGACACTCTCATGGAGAAGAATTTCATCCTGAACCGTCGTACCGTTCTCGGTGGCGCTGCAGCACTGGGTACCGTGGGCGTACTGGCTGCGTGCGGCTCGTCCAAGGACTCCAAGGCAACCACCAAGGGTGCAACCGTGGGCACCGATGCCAAGGAGCTTTATGACCTTGGTGAGGCTGCTGTATCTGAGCTGAAGGATGGCGGCACTCTGCGCCTGGCTATTCCGGGTATTGGTCCGGACTTCAACCTTTTCAGCGCGGACGGCAACTCCCTGTACACCCAGACCGCTATGAGCCCCGTGGCTTACGCAGGCCTGTGGCAGAGTGACCCCCTGGGTAAGCGCACTCTGGCTCCTGAGTTTGCGAAGAGCTTCGATGTCGTCGAAGAAAACGGTCTGCCCGTCGTCTCCATTGAGCTGAACCCCCAGGCTAAGTTCAACGATGGTACCCCCATCGACTACAAGGCTCTGCAGGCTACCTGGAACATCCTCAAGAGCACCGATGGTGACTACAAGGTCGGAAGCAGCGGCATCTACAGCAGCATTGCTTCCGTGGAGCGCGACGGTGATGACTTCAAGGTGAAGGTAACTTTCTCCGCACCTTACTACCCGCTGAATACCCTCTTCGCTGGCATTGTGCACCCGGCTCTGCTGGATAAGAACCTCTTCAACGAAGGCTTCGTTGACAAGCCGCACCCCGAGTACTGGGTTGGCCCCTTCACCATTGCTGAAGGTGGTTGGAACTCGACCGAGAAGACCCTGACCCTGACCCGCAACGACAAGTGGTGGGGTGAGAAGCCCGTTCTGGAGCGCATTGTCTTCCGCCAGATGGATACTGCTGCTGAGCGCGCAGCGTTCAAGAACGATGAGCTTGATGCGATTGGTGCTACCACCGCTTCTGCATACAAGGAGCTCAAGGACGTTGCTAACATCGAGATTCGCCGAGGCTCTCGCCTGTTCTCCGGTGGCGTGACCATGAACCCCGCCCGCATGCAGGATGTTGCTCTGCGCCGCGCTGTGGTTACTGGTCTGAACCGTGAGGCTCTCGCCAAGGTTCGTTTCCAGGGCCTGGATTACGAAGAGAAGCTTCCTAACTCGATGATTCACATGCCCTTCAACGAGTACTACCAGGACACCTACCCGACCCCGAACAACGATGCTGCTGCTGCATCCAAGATTCTGGAAGAGGCAGGCTACACCAAGAACGGTGAGTTCTACGAGAAGGACGGCAAGCAGGCTGCCTTCAAGTTCTCCATCTTCGGTGAGGATCCCACCTCCAAGGCTGTCGGTCAGACCCTGGTTCAGCAGCTGAAGTCCGTAGGCATTAATGCTGAGCTCGACTCCCGTGCTGTTAGCGAGTTCAACAAGACCATGTCCTCCAAGGATTACGACGCAACCTCCTCCGGTTTTGCTCCGAGCTCCCCGGATGCTACCGAGGCTACCGAGCAGTTCTACATGCGTCGTAAGCCCGAGGAAGCCGGTTCCGATGAGATCAATGAGATGATTGCAAAGATGAAGCTCATTGCTGACGACAAGGCACGCAACCTGGCTTGCAACGAGATCGAGAAGAAGCACCTGGCTGAGTTCGCAGTGCTGATTCCGCTCATCAACGGCCCCGAGTACAAGTTCGTGAAGAAGGGTCTGCGCAACTACGGCGTGTCCCTCTTCCAGGGCACCGGCATTCACTGGGAGAAGGTCGGTTGGGCTAAGTAAGTCCTTATCCCTTCACCTGCTAGGTGAATAGCCTAGAGCTATTGAAAGTGTCCACCCGGATTATCTGGGTGGACACTTTTTGCATATCTGGAGGAAGCGCTTTGGGTGTTTTTGTGTACCGATGCGGGGGAGTGGTGGTATAGCTATCCGGAAAAATCCGAAAAATTCGCACAAAAACAGGGTATTCATGGTATGAATATTCAGAAAATACGATAAATATTAAGAAATATTATGAAAATGCTTGGTTTCCGCTCCCGAGGTGCGCTACAGTGGAGTCATACAAAATTATGCAGTGCTATGTATAAATAATCATTACTTCGGGGATACGGGATAAACCCGCCCGCACAAGACAGAAGGAAACCACTCCCATGACCGCCAACCCCGCATACACCGCGAGCAGCCACGAAGCGACCAAGAACAGCTTCAGCCGCCGCGCCCTCATTGGCGGCACCGCGGCTCTGGGAGCTGTAGGTCTGCTCAGTGCCTGCGGCAACGGCAGCGCAAGCTCTGAGAAGACCAAGGCAGCCGGCGCCGGTGCCAATATCGAAGACCTCTACAACATCAACGCTCAGGACGTGAACAGCCTGAAGAAGGGCGGCACCCTGCGCCTGCCCGCCGGATCCATCGGTCCGAACTTCAATTTCTACACCCAGAGCGGTAACACCAGCGATAACGTCAACGTTATGAGCACCATCAGCCAGGCCGGCATGTGGAACCTCGACTTTGACGGCACCTACAAGCTGAACACCGACTTCGCTGTCTCCTTCGAGCACAGCAAGAAGGACGATAAGATTCAGGTTGCCGTCAAGCTCAACCCCAAGGCTGTCTTCAACGATGGCACCCCCATCACCTACAAGGCGCTCCAGTCCACCTGGAACATCTTCAAGAGCCTGGATAACGGCTACAACATCGTCACCAGCGGCATCTACGAATTCGTTGAATCCGTAGAAAAGGGCGAAGACGACTACAGCGCAACCATCACCTTCTCCAAGCCCTTCTACCCGCTGCAGAGCCTCTTCTCTGAGATTCTGCACCCCGCACTGGAAGACGTCGAGCTCTTCAACAACGGCTTCGTGGATGAGCCCCACCCCGAGTACTGGGCTGGCCCCTTCACCCTGGCGGATAAGGGCTGGGACTCCACCGCGAAGACCTTCAGTGTTGTGCCCAATGACAAGTGGTGGGGCACCAAGCCCCTGCTGGACAAGATTGTCTTTACCCAGATGGAGTCCAGCGCTGCACGTGCCGCGTTCAAGAACGATGAAATTGACGCTATCGGTGCGAGCACCTCCTCCACCTATGCCGAGGTGAAGAACATTGCGGGTACCGAACTGCGTAAGGGCACCCGCCTCTACGCCGGTGGCCTGGATATCAATCCCCGCCGCGTCAAGGATGCTGCCCTGCGTAAGGCAATCTTCGTCGGCACCAACCGTGAAGCACTCGCAAAGATTCAGTTCCAGGGTCTGCCCTACGAGGAAGCTATCCCCGGTTCGATGATTCATATGCCCTTCTCGCCCTACTACCAGGATTCTTACCCGACCCCGAATAATAGTGTTTCGGAGGCGCAGAAGATTCTGGAGGCCGCCGGCTACACCAAGAACGGCGACTACTACGAGAAGGACGGCACGAAGGCTGGCTGCGCAGTGGTGGTCTTCGGTGACGATCCGACCAACAAGGGTAAGGCTCAGACCTTCACTCAGCAGATGAAGGATGTCGGTATCGAGATCCGGATTGATCAGCACGCCGATAGCGAGTTCGCCACCATTCTGGGCAACTGGGACTACGATATTTCCTTCAGCGGCTACTCGGTCTCTGCTGACGCGACCGAGAGTACCAAACAGTTCTACTACTCCGAGAACAACGAAGGTATCGGCAGCAAGGAAATCGATGCCCTCATCGACGCCATGACCCTCATTGAGGACGACAAGGAACGTAACCTCGCCTGCAACGAGATTGAGAAGAAGCACATGGCGGAGTTCGCCTTCCTGGGCACCATTACGAACGGTCCTGACTTTGTGATGGTCAAGAAGACTCTGGCTAACTACGGTCCGCGCCTGTACAAGTCGATGGACTGGACTGCTGTGGGCTGGATGAACTCCTAAAAGGTGCCTGTCTTGCGAGCGGGTCGAATGCGTGTGTGCGCGTTCGGCCCGCTTTGCTGTGCCCGTTGGCTATTTCTGGAGGTGGGGGAGGGGTGTTGCGCGAAGGATAGTGGGGTTGTGTCGATATGGATTTAGGCCCGCTGCATTAGGGTCGGGCGTAATAATTGAGAAATATTTATCGTGTTGCGCACCTGTAGTGATTTATGTGGTGTACACTACTAAAAATATTAAATGTGGCTTAGAACATAGCTTTAGGTCACATTATTTTGCATGGCTTGACCTGCCCGCCCATCACCGCAGATAGCAGGCGCTCCTGCAGACGGAAACCCCGCCTCCAGAGCACGCAAGCCACCCACTCTACACTGCAAACACTGCATCAGCGCAGTCCACACCCACAAGGAGCCCATCATGAGCCCCCACCCCATCCCCTCCCTCTCCGGATTCAACCCGATCATGAGCCGCCGCGTACTGTTCGGCGGCGCAACCGCCGTCGCTGCTGCCGGCGTACTGAGCGCTTGTGGCTCCTCGTCCTCCAAGACCGAGCACAAGGCAAGCGAAACCCCGTTCTATGAAATCAACGAGCAGGATGCCTCGAAGCTCAAGCAGGGCGGTACCCTGAACCTGAGCACTTACTCCCTTGGTCCGGACTTCAACCGCTTCTCCCAGAACGGCTCGAGCACCTCCGTCTCCGAAACCATGGGCGTTATCGCCGGTGCCGGCATCTGGCGCAGCACCTTCAAGGGCGAAGATGAGCTCGACCCCAACTACTGCCTCGGCTTCGAAGCTAAGGATGTAGACGGCAAGATCACCGCAGAGGTTCGTCTGAACCCCAAGGCAGTCTTCAACGACGGCACCCCCATCGACATCGATGCACTCAAGGCAACCTGGCAGATCCAGCGTGACCCCGACGGTGAATACAAGATTGCCGCAGCAGGTATCTACGAGTACATCGAAAGCGTTGAAGCTATCGATGGCGACCGCTACCACGCACGCGTTGTTTTCAAGACTGCGCACAACCCCGTCAAGGGTCTGCTCTTCGGCGGAATCCTGCACCCGGCGATGCTCGACGTAAACCTCTTCAATGAAGGCTTCGTGGACAACCCCCACCCCGAGCTCGGTTGCGGCCCCTTCACCCTGGCACCCAACGGCTGGAACTCCTCCGAGAAGACCTTCACTGCTGTGCCCAACGACAAGTGGTGGGGTGAGAAGCCCAAGCTGGACCGCATCGTCGTGCGTGAAATGGCAGACGCTGCAGCTCGCGCCGCCTACAAGAACGGCGAGCTGGACGTCGTGGAATCACGTACCCTCAGCGCCTACAACGAGATGAAGGACGTTGCAAACTCTGAAATCCGCCGCGGTCGCCGCCTCTTCGCCGGCGGCATGAACCTGAACGCAGAGCACATCACTGATGTTGCTGTCCGTAAGGCAATCTTCCTGGGTATTGACCGTGGTGCTCTGGCAAAGATTCGCTTCCAGGGTCTGCCCTACGAAGAAGAAGTTCCCGGCTCGATGCTTCTGTTGGGTTCCTCCCAGTACTACCGCGACAACTACCCGGCACGTAACCCGGAGGAAGCACGCAAGGTCCTGGAGAAGGCAGGCTACACCAAGTCCGGCGACTTCTACGCGAAGGACGGCAAGACCATCACCTTGAAGCTGACCACCTTCGGTGATGACGCCACCACCAAGGGCCAGGCACAGACCTTCATCCAGAGCATGAAGGAAATCGGCATTAACTTCGAGCTCGATTCGCGTGCACAGTCTGAATTCTCGAAGGTTGTTGGTAACCGCGAGTACGACGTAAGCATTTCGGGCTTCGGCGTGACCTCCGAGCCGACCAGTGCAGCCGAGTACTTCTACCACTCCAAGAACTGGAACGGCGTCGGCACCCCCGAAATCGACGCTATGGTCGACGAGATGGTCACCATCCTCGATGACGCTAAGCGCGCCGAGAAGTGCAACGAAATTGAGAAGAAGCACATGAGCGAGGTTTGCCTCTTCATCCCCTTCCTCAATGGCCCGGACTTCAAGGCATGCCGCCCGAAGCTCGCTAACTACGGTGCGTTCCTCTTCAAGACCACCGACTGGTCTACCGTTGGCTGGATGGCATAAGCCGCAGTTTTAAGCTCCCCGCCCCTATACGTTTTCGCAGTGTCGTATAGGGGTGGGGAGCTTTTTCTTGTGGAGGGTTCAGCGCGCTTTAGCTGCCCCGACGCTGTGCTTGTAACTTGTAACGACTCTCAAAGTACCGGGTGTGACGCGCTCGCGCGCCAATGCGACATAATATTTCATTTTTTAGTTTTCGCACGCGGCTTCCGCGTGATGATGCGGGTTCGGGCGCTGAACCCGTGATTTTTAGACGGTGTATAGTTCGTCCACGGATTGGACTGTGGTCTGCGTCGCTTCTTTTGGGGGTATACTGTGTTTCAACCACAAACAATGTGGGGGCTCTCACAAAGGTGATGGGCGGGAGCTTCGGCGCTCCCGCAAAATCGGCGCACAACACGGTGCGCTTATCAAATAGCACCTGAGCCCTCCGGCATGAGGAGAATACATGACTCATCTACGTATTAATCGCCGTACCCTGCTGACCGGCACCGTTGCCCTGGGTACCGTCGGCCTGCTCGCTGCATGCGGTGGCGGCTCTGACAAGAAGATCAGCGGTAAGGCTGCATCAAGCACCGAGGAAATCGTCAAGAACCTCGAAATCAACAAGCAGGACCGCTCCTCCCTCAAGCAGGGTGGCGAGTTCCGCGGTAGCGTCTCCGCAGTCGGCCCGAACTTCAACATTCTGACTCAGAGCGGCTACACCACCGAGAACCTCACCGCATTCGGTGGCGCCTGCAACATCCCCTCCGCTATCGGCTTCACCTCCCTAAGCCCTGCCGGCGACTACAGCCTCAACGACGACTACGTCAGCGACTACAAGGCTGAGACTGTTGACGGCGTGCAGACCATCACCTTCAAGCTCAACTCTAAGGCTGTCTTCAACGACGGCACCCCCGTTGACATTGAGGCAATCCGCGCCGCGTGGACCGTCTATCGCAACCCCGATGACGGCTACAACGTCATCGCCGCTCCCTTCTGGCAGCAGGTAGCGTCCATCGACCCCGTGGATGGCGACAAGACCCGCGTCAAGATTGTTATGTCCAAGCCCCTGTATCCTGCCGAAACCCTCGGCCTGCTCGGTCTGCACCCCGCACTGACCGACAAGGAGCTCTTCAACAACGGCTTCGTGAACAAGCCCATGGATCAGTACTGGTCCGGCCCCTTCAAGATTGGCGAGTGGAACTCTTCGGCTAAGACCCTCACCCTCGTGCCCAACGACAAGTGGTGGGGTGAGAAGCCGCTGCTGGACCGCATTATCTGGCGTGAAATGGGCGACGAAGCAGAGCGCGCAGCGTTCAAGAACGGCGAGCTGGACAGCATCGGCTTTGCTGGCCTGGCAACCTACAACGCCGTCAAGGGTCAGCCCGGTGTCCAGATTCGCTCCGGCCAGAGCGTCGGCGTGATCAACCTGCAGTTCAACCCGACCCGCGTGACCGACACCGCCCTGCGCCGTGCAGTCTTCGCCGCGGTTGACCGCTCTCAGCTGGCTAAGGTCAAGTTCGGCCAGATCAACTGGGAAGAGCCCCTGACCGGCTCCATGATTGCTATGCCCTTCCAGAAGGGCTACCAGGACGCTATGCCTTCTAACCCCGGCCCCGAGGCTGCGGCAAAGATCCTGGAAGCAGCAGGCTACTCCAAGAATGGCGACTACTACGCCAAGGACGGTAAGACTGCAGGCTTCTCCATCACCTACTTCGGTTCGGATGCAACCTCCCTGGCTCAGTTCCAGAACCTCGAGCAGCAGCTCAAGGCAGCAGGTATTAAGCTCGAGCAGGATAACCAGCCGCAGTCCCAGTTCAACTCCGTGATGGGCTCTAAGCAGTACGACTGCGCCTTCTCCGGCTGGGGTATTGGTGCTGACCCCGCAGACAGTGTTCAGTACTTCTACACCAGCGAAATCAACGAAGGTGTGGGCGATCCCGAGCTGGATAAGTTCATCGCGTCCATTTACGAGAAGGAATCCCACGAGGAGCAGTTGAAGATGGCTGCTGAGGCTGAGAAGCAGCACATGGAGAAGGTCGCTATTTACTTCCCCTACGCTAACGGCCCCAGCTACGCAGCTGTGAAGGAGAAGCTGGCTAACTACGGTCCTTCCCTCTTCGCAACCAGTTACACCGACCCCAAGCGCTGGACCAATGTGGGTTGGCAGAACTAAAGCCACAGGCTAGTTTCTGGGGTTCTAGTCGGTAGCTTCTGAATTTTTGGAGGCGCCGGTTCAGGTCTCCAGAAGGGTAAAGTCCCGCGGTATTCCGGCTTAGAGACGGGGTGCTGCGGGACTTTTCTGTGTTTTTAATGGGTGGTTTTGTGGTGGGGTGATTTCGGGGATTGGCTGAAATATTTTCCCTAAAACGGTGAACTAGGTCATAGTGCGTGGGAAATGTGTGTATACTATTGCCAATGCAAAATGTGCGTGCTGTCACAAAGGTGTGCGGGTTGTGTTCCCCCGCGTACAAAAATTCAGCATCCCACCTAACTGAGGAAAACTAATGACCACTTTCACTCTCAACCGTCGTACCCTGCTCACCGGCACCGTTGCCCTGGGCACCGTCGGCCTGCTCGCAGCCTGCGGCGGCAACTCCTCCAAGAACGAAACCAGCGCTCTCTCCGCCGGCGACGACCTCTCCAAGGCAGTCTCCTACAACGAGAAGGACCGCTCCGCCCTCAAGGACAGCGGCGAGCTGCGACTGAGTGCAGACGGCATTGGCCCGAACTTCAACATCCTCAACACCAACGGCTACACCGCCGGTAACCTGAACATTCAGGCGGCAATCAACTCCGCCTTCACCGGCGGCTTCTACGCTGACTTCCGCGGCGAGTCGCACATGAACGAGGACTACGTCACCGAATACAAGGCGCAGACCGTTGACGGTGTGCAGACCGTGACCTTCAAGATCAACCCGAAGGCAGTCTTCAACGACGGTACCCCCATCGACGTGAACGCCGTCAAGAGCTACCAGACCATCTACACCGCCGCGGCATCCGGCTCGGACTACCAGATCACCCCCTCGCCCATCTGGGAGCAGGTCGCAAGCGTCGAGGCTGTGGACGGCGATACCCGCCACGTGAAGGTCACGATGTCCAAGCCCTGGTACCCCATCGAAGGCAGCTTCACTTCCTTCCTGCACCCGGCATTCGTCGAGCCCAAGTTCTTCAACGACGGCCTGAACGACAAGCCCCTCGACCAGTACTGGGCAGGCCCCTTCAAGGTCGGCGAGTGGAACTCCTCCTCCAAGGTGCTCACCGTCGTCCGCAACGAGAAGTGGTGGGGCCAGAAGCCCGCTCTTGAGCGCATCACCTGGCGTGAAATGAGCTCCCAGGCAGAGCAGGCAGCTTACAAGAACGGCGAAATCGACTACGTGGACGCCAGTACCCTCAGCTCCTACAACGAGCTCTCCGGCGTGGCAAACACCGACATTCGCAAGGGCAGCGCTCTCAGCGTGGGTAACTACGAAATCAACCCCGAAAAGGTGCCCCTGCCCGTCCGCCGCGCATTCGTTGCAGCCCTCAACCGTGAGCAGCTGCAGAAGCTGCGCTACGAGAAGCTCGGCTGGAAGGAAACCCTGCCCGGCTCCATGTGCATGCTGCCCATGCAGGAAGGCTACCAGGACAACTACCCGACCAAGCTTGGCAAGGATGTCGCCACCAAGATCCTCGAGGACGCAGGCTACACCAAGTCCGGTGACTACTACACCAAGGACGGCGCTAAGGTCTCCTACCCGGTCATCACCTTCGGTAGCGACCCGGTTGTCAGCTCCACCGCCCAGTTCCTCGTCCAGCAGATGAAGGAAATCGGCGTTGAACTGACCATCGAGAACCACGGTGCCTCCGAAATGTCGAGCATCATCTCCTCGAAGAACTTCGCGATTAAGACTGGCGGTTACGGCATCACCACCTCCCCGGTGGATGCAGCGAACTACTTCTACATCTCCGAGACCAACAACGGTCACGGTAAGGATCTGGACTCGCTGGCAGCAACCATGATGTCCACCGAGGACCCGAAGGAACAGCTCAAGATCATGAACGAGCTGGAGAAGCGCCACCTGGACGAGGTCGCCATCTACGTGCCCACCCACAACGGCCCGAACTTCAAGGCGTGCCGTAAGGGCCTGGCAAACTACGGCCCCATGCTCTTCGGTCTGCCCTACTACAACCCGAACGTATGGATCAACGTCGGTTGGGAGAAGTAAAAATCTAAGCGTTGAGCACCGCTCACACACTCCATAAGGGGTAAAAGCGCTACAGCGGCGTGTTACAGAAGGATTAAAACCTTCTGGAGCACGCCGCTTTCCCGTTCCTCAGAGATTTGCACGGATATACTTAAAACAAATGCGGGCATTCTGCCCGCGACCCCGGCAGAGACTGTCCTCCCGCCGGGTTGGAGTGTTAGTTGCGCACCGTTCGCGCGCCGCCTCCACAACACTGCGAATACTCTAGGAGAAATTCCATGAAGAGCATGTCTGTCTCTCGCCGTACCCTCCTGACCGGCACCGTTGCCCTCGGCACCGTTGGTCTACTGGCTGCCTGCGGCAGCTCGAAGGAAAAGGTTGGCGGTAGCGCCGCTAACAACGCTGAAGATATTCTGAAGAACCTTCAGGTCAACAAGCAGGACCGTTCCTCCCTCAAGCAGGGCGGTACCCTGACTCTCGCGGCTACCGCCCTGGGCCCGAACTTCAACCTGCAGACCCAGAGCGGCTACACCTCCAGCAACCTGGACGCACTGGCACCCTGCAACATTCCCGCCGTGATGGGCTTCTACACCATGAGCCCCGAAGGCGAAGGCACCCTCAACCCCGAGTTCTGCACCGAGCACAAGACCGAGACCGTCAATGGCGTGCAGACCGCGACCTTCAAGATCAACCCCAAGGCTGCTTTCAACGACGGCACCCCCATGGACGTGAACGCTGTTCGCGCCATGTGGAAGGTCTACCGCGCAACCACCGACAACCCCTACCACATCACCGACAACACCATGTGGCAGCAGGTTGAGAGCATCGAGGCTGTGGACGGTGATAACTTCCACGTCAAGGTCACCATGAAGGCTCCGTACTACCCCTCCGAGGGTCTGTGTGCCTTCGCAATCCACCCCGCACTGGAAGACGTCAACCTCTTCAACGAAGGCTTCGTTGACAAGCCCCTCGACCAGTACTGGGCTGGCCCCTTCAAGGTTGGCGAGTGGAACTCCTCCCAGAAGGTGCTCACCCTGGTCAAGAACGACAAGTGGTGGGGCGAGAAGCCGATCCTGGACCGCATCATCTGGCGTCAGATGGACTCCGAAGCAATCCGTGCAAGCTTCAAGAACGGCGAACTGGACGCCTTCACCTTCGTGGGTGCAACCAGCTACAACGCTGTGAAGGGCCAGGCTGGCACCGAGATTCGCCAGAGCCAGAACACCAACGTCAACATCATTCAGCTGAACCCCAAGCGCATCGAGGATCTGGCACTGCGCCGCGCAATCCTTGCTTCTGTGGACCGCGAGCAGATCGCTAAGGCATACTTCTCGCAGCTCGGCTGGACCGAGCCGCTGCCCGGCTCCATCATCGCAATGCCGTTCCAGAAGGGTTACCAGAACAACTACGCTGGTGACACCGGTGCACAGGCAGCTGGCAAGATTCTGGAGGCCGCAGGCTACTCCAAGTCCGGCGACTACTACGCTAAGAACGGCAAGGTTGCTGGCTTCGCTCTGACCTCTTTCGGTTCCGAGGCGGTCTACCAGGCGGTCTACCAGATTCTGGAGCAGCAGCTGAAGTCCGCAGGTATCCGCCTGAGCGCTGACAACCAGCCGCAGTCGAACTCCAACTCCGTGCTCGGCCAGAAGAGCTACGAAGCAATCTTCACCGGTTGGGGCGTTCTGCCCGACCTGGCTTCCTCGGCACCCTACTTCTTCACCACCGAGGTGTTCGGAGTCGGCGACCCCGAAGTTGATAAGCTCATCGAGAAGCTGCAGAACACCGAGAAGGAAGACGAGCGCATCAAGATCGCTAACGAGGCGGAGAAGCTCTACTACGAGAAGGTCGCAGTGTACCTGCCCTACGCAAACGGCCCGATGTACGCCGCTGTCAAGGCTAAGGTTGCGAACTACGGTCCGTCCCTGTTCAAGCAGAGCTACACCAGCGCTGACTACTGGGTCAACGTTGGCTGGCAGGAGTAGTACCGCTTGCGGTAACGCTCTAGCCGTCCTGTAGGACAACAGAATCCCGGGTACTCTCACGAGAGAGTGCCCGGGATTTTTCTGTCCCGCTTGTTCTGCGTCCTTTAGCTGGATACATTAGCGGGATATGTAATTACAAAAACTAGGGAAGCGCCACTCTAACCGGCTGCTACCACTCGCCCAGGTACAGGGCGCGCTCCTGCAGGTACCTCAACATCTTCGGGTTCTGCCGCAGATAGAAGATACGGTAAATGCCGCCTCCAGCGACGATGAAAGCCAGCGGGAAACCCAAAATCACGAGCACACGGCTCATATTGGCGGACAGGTCAAAAGGATCACCGCTGGTTGCCACCAGCACAATCCAGAGAGAATAGCCCACGCAGGCGAGCAGAGTGCCCCACATGCCGCGCACGAGCCAACTCACCAG
This sequence comes from Rothia sp. HMSC073B08, assembly GCF_001812975.1. Lineage (NCBI taxonomy): Bacteria > Bacillati > Actinomycetota > Actinomycetes > Micrococcales > Micrococcaceae > Rothia > Rothia sp. HMSC073B08. The sequence goes on from NZ_KV811057.1 coordinate 81,724, forward strand.
CGCCACCGCAATAACCCACGCCAGCGCCAACGTGAACTGGTGCCGCTCCGCCTGAGCCCAAGGGAGCGCCCCCACGTAAATAATTGCGGGGATGCCCAGGTACCCGGGGATATTCAGCGAGGCAAGAATGTTCACACAAAAATAGCCCAAGAAAATAGCGCTCAACGACGAAGATAGGAACAGGTGCAGGGGAATCACGCCGTCGCCGCTATAGACGGCGGTCGGGCCAGCGTACACGGTTTCAAACATGAGGGTCAGCGGAGTCATCATGTACTCAATCCAGACCACCAGAGCGAAGGCACCGAAAATGCCGAGAGCCTGCATCAGAGCAATCAGCCGTGAACGGGCATCGTGAGGAATGGTGAAGCTCTGACCCTTCGCCTTGACGCCGCAGACATGAACGACAGCCACCATTGCCGCGATGCACAGCACCCAGCGCACGAGGACCCCCGGTAGCTCAGGAAGACCTCCATAAGCCCCCGTAGCGGGGTCACCCCAGGCTCCGGGGAGCAGTGTAATAGCGTGAGTACCCTCGGGGAGGCTGGTGGAGGAAGCAAGCCGGTGCGGCTCGTAGATAACCCACCACAGAAGGCAGGCTGGAATCAGCGCGGAGAGCTTACGCAACAGAACCGGAAACGGCGCGGACTCATAGACGAGCGCCTCAAGATTGAGCCGGCGCATCAGCCGCCGAACAGGAGAAAGAGCGCGTAGCTCTTTTTGCTGCTCTTCCCACGCTCCGGTATCCCATGTCCTAGTATCAGAAGACATCATCGTACTCCCTATCACTTGAGAACTTCCTTGTTGAGCGTATTCTTACATTAGCAGAAATACCCCAGGGTAGTGCCTAAACCCCAGCAAACCCTGCCCAGCAAACCCGGCTCAAAGAATCAGCACATCAGGAAACAGGGCATAAGGAAACAGGGCATAAGGAAAGGGGCCCCACCACAATGGTGGGGCCCCTTAGAGCCTATAAAGCGAACTACTTAGTGGTCACCTTCAGGACAGTGCTCAGGTTCTGGTGAGCAACGCCCGGCAGACCCTTCACCTCAGCGAACTTGCGGGTGTTGGTCACGATAACCGGGGTAATCAGCGGGTAACCCGCCTCCTTGATAACCTCAGGATTGAACTCAATCAGAGCGTCGCCAGCAGCAACAACATCGCCCTTAGCAACCTTCACGCTGAAGCCCTTACCGTCCAGGTTCACGGTATCCAGACCAACGTGAATCAGCAGCTCAATGCCGTTCTCCAGCTTCAGACCCACAGCGTGGCCCGAGGGGTAGGTTGCAGCAACCTTACCGGCTGCGGGAGCAACGACAGTGGTACCGGTCGGCTCAATCGCCACACCCTCGCCCAGCTTGCCTGCAGCGAAAATCGGGTCCGGAACATCAGACAGAGCAACAGCAGTACCCTCAATCGGAGCGTGCAGCTCAATGACCTCACCAGCGGAAGCAGCGGGTGCAGCAGCAGCGGTCGCAGTAGCGGCAGCAGCCGGAGCAGCCTTAGCGGCAACAGCCTCAGCCTTAGGAGCGGCCTCAGCATCCTCAGCCTTACGCTCCGCAGCGTGCCTTACAGCGTCAGCCTTCGACTCGTAACCGAACAGCAGAACACCGGTCATAGCGCCGAAGAACGCAATAGCCAGACCAATCACGTACAGGTACGAGGGCTGCATAGCCGGAATCGACAGCAGCGAAGTGAACGCGAACGCGTAGGACTTAACGCCCAGGAAGGAAATGGTAGCGCCACCAATAACAGCGGGAACCAGAATAATCGGGATCACGCGCTTGTAACGCAGCACAACACCGTACAGGGACGGCTCGGAAATACCACCGAGCAGACCGGACATCGACGCACCAACAGCGGTCTGGCGCAGCTCGCGGTCGTGCTTAGCCTTAATAGCCACACCGGTCACAACACCGAACACAGCGAAGTTGTAAGCACCCATCGGGGACTGAATGAAGTCAGTACCCATGGTCTGCAGGTTGTTAATCATGACAGCGTTCAGCGGCCAGTGCAGACCCAGCGGAACCATGAACAGGTACAGGCCAGCAATCAGAGCACCAACCAGAGCCGGAGCCTGGTCGTTAACCATCTTCAGGAAGTCAGAGATGCCCATAGCAACACCGATACCGATGGGGCCAACCAGGAACGCGGTCACCGGAACCAGAACGATGACCGAAATCATCGGCACGAACACCATCTGCAGCATCGAAGGAATAACCTTCTTCAGGAAGCGCTCAAACGGAGCCAGCAGAGCAACAGCCAGCAGCGGGGGGAAGACCTGACCGGTGTAGCTGAATGCGTACAGCGGCAGATCCATACCGAAGAACGGAACGTTCAGAATCTTGGTGGCGGGGTCAGCCAGAGCGGTCAGATCGGTGAAGGTACCGGTCATCAGTGCAGCGGGGATAGCCGCACCAACCCACATGTTCGCGCCCAGACGCTTAGCAGCGGTAGCACCCAGCATGATAGGCATGAAGTTCAGAACCGACAGCGAAGCAGCCTTCAGGATGTACCAGAAAGCAAACTGCTGCATCCATTGGGTGTTCAGCGCCTTAGCAGCCTCGGGGTCAGCCACACGAGCACCGTTAATGATGTCAATGTTCACGCTCTGACCGGTCAAGTCAGTGTACTGGCCGAAGAAGCCCAGCTGCTGCAGGAACACAATCAGGGTCAGAATCATCGAGGTACCCAGAAGTGCCCACAGCAGAGGACGGAAGGAGTCAGACAGAACGTCGAAGACGTTGGTAAGCCAGCCGGACTTCTTGCCTTCAGCCTCAACCTTGGTGTCACCCTCAGCGTGGCCAGACATAGAAGGCAGAGCGTTGATCTCGTTGTACACAGCCTCAACGCGCTCGCCCAGAACAACCTGAGTCTGGCCGGACTGCTCAATCACAGAGAGAACGCCGGGCAGGCTCTCAATCTTCTTGTTCTGCACTGCATCGTTAGACACAGGAGTGACACGAAGGCGGGTTGCACAGTGAGTAATGTGCGCGATGTTCTCGGGGCCACCCAGGCCGTCAAGAATCTTCTCGCCAAGTTCGCGGTTATTCACGATACTTCCTTAGATATGCGGTCAATGTCTATACGGTTGTTGCCGGAGGCTGTGCCTACCTGACGTTGCGGTGGCCGAAAAAGCCCCGGAAAACACGGCCAGAAAACACAAAAGACCCGAGTCTCTCGACCACCGGAAGCACTACACTCGTGCCCACTATGGAGCTTCGGTACAGCAAATAGAGGGGATTCTCGGCAGATATATGCTGCCGTCCCATACGGTGTTGAGTAACTCAGGTCTTGCCTGCCAAACCAGTAACAACCCTGAAGAAGGTTTCCCTTCTCAAATAGTTCCCTGTAACTCTAAGGGTTTTCCCAGGTTAAGAGCAAGGTGAGAGGCAAAAGCTATCAGAAGCTGTTAAATGTTTCACCCAAGTGATAGCTGAGACACACCCTCGGTGCTGCTAGTAGGAGTACTCCGGCTGATTCCGGAACACTACGGAGGGGATGCTTGCGAAGACACGAAAGGGCCCCGCATCCACAGGATACGGGGCCCACACGCTACCGAAGCAGCTACCTTTCCGACTAGCTACTTAGTCGGGAAGAAATTCAGCGGAGCAACCTCCAACTCAGGGTAATTACGCTTCTGCCAACGGCGGTTACGATGCGCATTCACCTCAATCAGCGCGGCACCCAGAGCACCGGCACCCAGAGCCGTCCACAGCAGGTGCGGAAGCACAGTAACGAACTGGTGGTACTCCACCAGAATCGGCACGAACAACGCCGCGAAGAACACCGCAAGCAACGCACCAAACAGCAGAACACGAGCACGGTTGAACGGGCGAGCCACCGCAGCCAAGTTCCACAGACCCATCATCACCAGGGTGATAAACGAAGCCGTCTGAATCTGGCGGATATCCTCAACGCCCATGCCGCGAGCCGTGAACGTCACCGCCAGCAGCATCGCAACCACAATAATCGAGTTCGGAACCGTGTAATTCAGCACGCGACGCAGGAAGCCCGGCACGTAACGGCGCGAGTTCGGCAGCAGGGTCAACGCGAAGGACGACGCGCCCACAATCAAGAAGTCCGCAGTCGAGTACTGACGCGGCAAGAACGGGAAGGTCAAACCGAAGAGGCTGAACAGAACACCCAGCAGAATCGCGAAACCGGTCTTCGTCAAGAACAGGTTCGCCACCATCTCAATGTTCGTAATGACCTGGCGGCCCTGCTCCAGGGCAGCCGGCAGGGATGAGAACTTACCGTCCAGCAGAACCAGGCGAGAAACAGCCTTCGTCGCAGGAGCTGCGTTACCCATCGCAATACCCAAGCTTGCATGCTTGAGCGCCAGAGCATCGTTAATACCGTCACCGGTCATCGCAACCACATGGCCGCGCTCCTTCAGAGCAATCACCATGTTCTTCTTCTGCTCGGGCGACACGCGACCGAAAATATTGTGAGTAGCCGCAGCCTCAGCAAGCTCCGGACCGTCCTCAGGCAGAGTCGAAGCGTCAACCGCGCCCGCGGAAGTATCCATGCCCGCAGTCTTCGCAGCCGCAGCCACAGTGAACGGGTTATCACCCGAGAAGACCTTCAGGGTCACGCCCTGACGGTGGAAATACTCCACAATTTCAGGCGCATCCGCACGCACGTTCTCACGGAAAATCACGAACAGAACCGGGGTAGCATCCGACGGGATCTTCTGGATCGGCTCATCCTTCTCATTGCGGACCACCGCAGAAGCATGCGCCAAAACCATCGTACGCAGGCCCAGAGCCGCCAGTTCGGCCGCACGCTCACGCTCAGCGGTGCCCTTGGCGAGAAGCGCCTCCGGAGCACCCAGAAGCCACGCACCCGAATCCTTAAACTCAATCGCGCTAAAACGCAGAGCCGACGAGAACGGCACGATACCGCTCACCGACGCCGAAAAAGCATCCGGGAAACCGCCGGTCAGAGCCGCCGCGGTCGGGTTCGCGTTCTCATCGTGACCAAACCACGCCAGCGCCTCATTCCAGCCGGCGGGCAGAGAAGCACGCCAAGAAGTGTGCTCCGCCGAGTCAGCGTCGGGGCCCTCAGCCTCAGCAACGGTGTCCAGCGGGCGCACCGAATCAAAAATCACGCCACCCTCAGTCAGGGTGCCGGTCTTATCGAAGCAGACCACATCCACACGAGCCAGCACCTCAACCGCAGGCTGCTCCTGCACCAGAATGTTGTGCTTACGGCCCAGCGCCACAGCCGCCGCCGCAAACGCCAGAGTAGTCATCAGCGCCAGACCCTGCGGAATCATCGAAGCAACCGAAGACACCACAGCAATAGAAACCTGCTCCCACAGGTGGTTCTGCTGCACAGTCTCCAGACCGCCAGCAGCCTGAATCTGACCCCACGACACCACAGGAATAATGACCGCAAGACCCACCGTAATCCAGCGGACCACACGGTTCAGCGCATCACGCAGCTCAGACTGAATACGCGAGAACTGACGTGCCTCATCAGAAATCTTGCTTGCACGAGAATTCGCACCCACGTGAGAGAGCAGGACGCGGCCGGTACCACCCAGCACACTCGACGCCGACAGCACCATATCGCCGGGGCGCTTAGCAATCGGGTCGTTCTCACCGGTGAGCAGGGACTCGTCCAGCTCCAAAGAATCGGAGGTGAGCACAATAGCGTCCGCGGGAACCTGATCGCCGCGCTTGAGGATGACAACGTCACCCTCAACCAGCTGCTCCATCGGAACCTCAACGCTCTTACCGTCACGCACGGCAGTAGCGGGGGAGCGGTCCAGTAGGGAGATGCGGTCCAGCTCAAGCTTCGCCTTGTACTCCTGCACAAAACCAATCACCACGTTAGCGATAACAGCCCCCAGGAAGAGCAGATCAGCCCAACGCTGGTACATGATCACCACGGCACCACAGGCACCCAACACAAAGTTGAAGACCGTGAACAGGTGCGCACGCATAATGCTCCACAGCGTGCGAGAAGACTTATTGTTCTGGGTATTGACCCTACCCTCAGCAGTCAGGCGAGCAACATCATCGCTGCTCAAACCGTGCTGGGCAATATCGAAAGATCCGCTATGCGGTGTTTCAGAATATTCGGGAATGTAGCCGGCAATGGCAGGCGCTGCCGTTTTCTGCTGAGGATCCATGCGGGGGTCTCTTTCTCGAATGGATGGAATGCTGAACTGAATAGAGTTCAGTATTGCGGACACTACCTTTCAGTGTATCCGTGCAGGAGGGGATAAAGATAATCTCCGCCCTGTAATGAACTGATATTTACAGCCATTCCAGAACGGAGATTTAATATATGCGAATACTGGCATATTTTGAGATGGAAAGTGTTTGCGGGATGCTTCGCTAACGCCCCGTAAAATCAGCGCGCCAGCAAACTCAACGCACCAGCAGACTCAGCGTTCTGGCAGAATCAACAAACGATTCGTCACCGGATGCCTCAACACCTCAATCGGATGCTGATACACCTCAGACAACAACTCCGCCGAACACACCTGCTCAGGGGCGCCCGAAGCAACCACCTCGCCACCACGCAACAACACCATACGGTCAGAATACGCAGCCGCAACATCCAAGTCATGAAGCACCGTCAACACCGCAGCACCCTCAGCAGCCAACTCGCGGTTCACCCGCAACGTCTGCTCCTGATGCGTAATATCCAACGCCGCAGTCGGCTCATCCAAAAGAATCAGCGGAGTCTGCTGAGCGAACACACGCGCCAAATGCGCACGGCCACTCTCACCACCGGACAGAGTTGTAATATCGCGATCCGACAAGTGAGTCACCGACGTACGCTCCATCATCGAAACAACCACGGCGTCATCCTCTTCAGCGCGCTCCGTGCCCTTCCACGGGGTGCGGCCCATCTGAACCACCTCATGCACCGTGTACGAAAACGCCACGTTCAACTTCTGCAACAGCATCGCACGCTGACGCGCCATCTGGCGGGCAGGAATCGAACCCAGAGGGGTGCCATCCAACAGAATCTCACCGCTACTGGGCGCAATATCACCAGCAATCACACCCAACAGAGTCGACTTACCGGCACCATTAGGACCAATCAGCGACACAACCTCGCCCGCAGCAACCGACAGAGACACATCATTCAAAATCTGACGCCCACCAGCGTTAAAACACACACCGGACAGGCTCAACAACTCACTCACGAAGCACCTCCGCCCTGACCCAGGGAACGACGCAACAACACGAAGAACGTCGGGCCGCCCACCAAAGCCGTAAAAATACCAATCGGCAAATCAGCAAAAGGCACCAGCGTACGCGCACCCAAATCAGACAGCGCAATCAACAGCGCGCCACCCAATGCCGAAGCCGGCAACAACACACGATTCGACGGACCCAAAATCATGCGCAACAGGTGAGGAATAATCAGACCAATAAACGCAATAATGCCCGCATACGCCACCGCAGCACCCGTCAACAAAGCCGTCGCCGCAATAGACACCGCACGCAGACGCTCCACGTTCACGCCCGAATGCTGCGCCGCACGCTCACCCAACGCCAGAACATCCAGCGAAGAAGCCATCACAAAACACGCCACCAAGCCGATCAGAATAACCGGCCACACGCTCGCCACAGCCTTCCACGTGGAACCGTTCAGCGAACCCATCTGCCAGAACACAATCTGATCGCGGCTCGTCGTATCAGCAATAAACATGAGGAACGCAATAATTGCATTCGCCACCGCAGTCACCGCAATACCCGTCAAAATCATCGACAGGACCTTCGCACGACCCGAAGAACGCGACAGGAAATACACCAGCGCAGTAGCCGCCAACGCACCCACAAACGCGAATGCAGGAGTCGTGAAAATACCGAAGAACTGCAGGTTCAACACAATCGACAAACACGCGCCAACTGCCGCACCCGAGGAAACACCAATCACGCCCGGCTCAGCCAACGGGTTACCAAACACCGACTGCATCACCGCACCGGAAGTACCCAAAGCGGCACCCACCAGCACACCCAACAGCACACGCGGGAAACGGATATTCCACAGAGTGCTATCCGCCAGCTGCATCGCCGGGTTCTCCGGCGCAAGACCCAGACGGCGGCCCACAGAAGCAACCACCTGATCAATCGGGATGTTGTACTGACCCAAACCCGCAGACAGAACCATCACAACGCACAGTGCCACCGCCAAAAACGTAAACGTCAGACCGGCACGACGCCGACGCGAAGCACGATAACCCCGCGCACCCGCCGCACTTTTCACGGCAGCCACTACTGACCCCCCGCAGGAGTCGAGTACGCAGCCTTAGCCAGCGACAAAAGCACCGCCGGAGTATTCGGTCCATAGGACAGAATCTGGCCGTCACCCATATCGATAATGCGCTTATTCTTACCGGCAGTCGTCTCACCCACACCCGGGCGAGCCAAGAAACCATCCAAACCGCCGGTGGACTTAATACCGCCGCTCATGGTCAGAATGACGTCCGGGTTCAGCTTCACCAGCGCTTCACTGGTCGCCGGAATAATATTCGTCGCGTTCTGCTCAGACGCCACATCTTTGCCGCCAATAGCCTGAATCAAATCGTCAGCGCCCGAACCCTTGCCGAGCACGAAGAACACGCCAGCGGTACCGCGCACGTACAGGAACGCGAACGACACCTGCTGTGCACCCTTCGGGGCGACGTCCTTGAGTACCTGCAGGGCATAATCCAGGTCCTTCTGCACGCGAGCAGCAACCTGCTCGCCCGCCTCCGGAACACCCAGCGCCTGCGCAACAGCCTTGAGCTGCGGAATGATCTTATCCATACGACGCTCATGATCGAAGACCACCACGGTCACGCCCGCTGCGCGCAGCTGATCCACAATCTCAATCGGGCCGTTGCTCTTATCCCACAGCACCAGGTCCGGGGAGGTCGCCAGAATCGCCTCAGCGTTCAGGTCGTGACCGTTCTGGGTCACCAGCGGCAGATGAGCCAGCGACTGCTCCGTCGAGGAGGTGACACGACCGACCAGGCGACTGCCCAGACCCAGCGCAATCATCTGCTGAGCCAGAGTGCCGTACAGGTCCAGCGCCAGCACACGGTCAGCGGACTTAACGGTCACCTCGGTGCCGTTGAAATCCTTGAACGTCACGGGGAAAGCCGGGGTGGGGGTATCGACCATCGGCTGAATTTCGGGGGTATCTGCGGCGCTATTGGGGCCGCGCAGAGCCTTCTGATCAGGGGCAATAGAAGAACGCAGCTGATCGGCAAGGTTCTCCAAAACGGTGCGGGTGCTCTGCTCATCCACCACAGCCTGCGAAGTGCTTGAAGAAGCGGCCGGGTTCTGAGTACCCACACCGCAAGAGCTCAGCAGAAAAGCGGAAGTGATGGAGAACGCTGCATACTTCATTGCATCGCGGCGGTTCAGGGCAGAAGAAGAAAGGGAAGAAAACATCGTCGTCTCACAGAAAAAAGGGAGTTAGAAAAACTGGGGTAGGCGCCGGGGTAAAACCTGGCACCTGAAGCGGGGGTGCAGTGAAAATCTGCACCCCCGCACGGGCCGTGTCGGCTTACCGGTGAACCTCATGGTTGAGTCTCACGGGCGAGCCGACAGTGTGGGCATCCTCGTGAGGTACCGTTATGCCTTCTTGCGGCGGCGAGTGTACACGACGGTACCCGCGCCGGCTGCAACAGCGATGAAGCCTGCAACTAGGGTGCCCTCAACACCGGAGGCGCCGGTGGAAGCCAGAGGCTTGCCGGTGACCGGGTCGCAACCCTCACCCTCGTAGACGGTCTCGGACACGGTCTTGGTGGTGGTCTTCGCGCCGTTAATCGCCGCGGAGAAGCTCAGCGGAGCCATGTCCTTACCGGCATCGTAGAAGCCAGCGAACGCCTTCGCGCCCTCAGCGGTCAGGGTGGTTGCCGCACCGTTGACGCTCACAGCGTCAGAGGAGCTCTGCAGACCCGAAAGATCCACCTTCAGCAGTGCCACCTCACCGTAGTTAGTTGCCTTGCCGGAGGGGTCATTGCTGTTCATGGTTGCGTAGAGAGTGCCGGAATTGCCGTTAATCTCAAGGCGCGGGTTCGCAATGGTGGTGTCCAGAATGCCGTGGTGACCGGTGAAACGAACCGAACCGCTGAAGGAGATGGAACCCTTACCGCCCTTGAAAGTGCCGGTACCGTTAGACCAGTTGAACGCATCCGAAGAGTAGGAGGTGCCGTTCAGCTCCCAGCTACCGTTCGCGATGCCGCCGCGCACGTAGTTGCGGAAGGAATCACGCACGCCCCAGCCAAGGTTTGCGCTCTTAATGGTGCCGTCGGACGCGCCCTGCTCCTGCACCTCGCGGGTGCGGGTGACGGGTACGCAGACCGGCTGTGCCGGGTTGTTGCTGACAGAGCCGTTCGAGGAAGAACCGCCGTTAGAGACGCTGCCGGAGGTGCCTGCCGAACCGTTAGAACCGGAGCCGTTAGCGCCGGAGTTACCGGAGGAGTTCGAGGAGCTGTTATCGGAAGAGCCGTTCTCAGAACCCTTGTTATCGGAGGACTTGCTCTCAGAGACGCGGGGAACCTCAACGGTGTTCTCCGCGGTCTGCTCGCTGAGCTTTACAGAGAAGCTCAGCGGTGCCATGGCGTTGTCGGCACCGCGGTACTGGCCCGCGAAGAGCACCTCGGAACCTTCAGCGGTGAGCGCGACTGCCGCGTTCTGCGCCGAGAAGACACCGTCCTTTACGCTCGCGCCGGAGAGGTCTACCTCGGCGATAGCCAGGCCGGTCTTAGAAACGGACTTGCCGTCGCGGGTCAGCGCGTCAACATCAGCGACCAGGGTGCCCTTGCCGTTGACGACGACCAGGCGCATGTTCTTGATGGTGCTCTTGAGCTGACCGTTGTGGCCGGTGAACTCTGCGGTGCCCGCGAAGTTGATTTGACCGGTCTTGGTCTCGGGGTTGTACACGCCGGATGCCTGAGTGTACTTGAAGCCGCCAGCCGCGGTCTTCTCCATGCCCTCAACGTTCACGGAGCCGTGCGCGAAGCCGGTCAGGTACTTCAGGAAGGACTCGCGGATATCCCAGCTGAGGGTGCCGGACTCGACGACGTTGCCGGTGACCTTTTCTTCACGCTTGGGCTCGGTGGTTGCGGCGGGGGAAGAGGGTGCAGCGGAGGTGGGGGCTGCGCTCGGCGCTGCAGAAGTGGGCTCTGCGGGCTTGGGCGCCTCGCTGGTCGGTGCGGAGGAAGGCTCGCTGCTGGGCTCTGCGGTCGGCGCAGCAGTCGGCTCGGCGCTGGGTTCAGTGCTGGGCTCAGGGCTCGGCGCGGGTGCTTCCTTGGTCACGATGGTTGCGGAGAAGCCGAGTGCATCCAGCTCCTGACCTGCCTTGTAGAAGCCCGCGAAGGCGCCGGTTGCCTCTTCGGAAAGCTTGACGCGGGTGCCGTTTTCCTCGTCAACGCTGGGCAGGGTGATGGTGTTACCCTCAACCTTCAGGCCGGAGGCGTTGAAAGTACCGATGGTCATGTTCTTGGTTTCGACCAGGTCGTTCGGGGTGGTGTTGCCGTTGTAGGGGCGCGACTGAACGTTGGCGCGCACGGTGCCCACGCCGTCCTTAATGGTGACGGAGAGGTCGGAGATGATGACTTCCAGCAGGCCGTGGTGTGCGGTGTAGTGAATCGAGGAGCCGGTGAAGGTGACCGAGTATTCGCCGTTGGCTACGGTGCCTTCGGCGGAGGTGAAGTGGTAGGAGCCGTCTTCGTTGGTGGTGACGCCGGTCAGTTCCTGGGAGCCCTGGGAGAAGGCGCCGTTGATGTAAGAGCGGAAGGACTTCTTCAGGCCCCAGTTGACGGTGACGTCCTGCAGGCTCTGCTCTGAGGCTGCGGTTACCTCACCGGCGCTGACGTGGGAGTTGGTTTCAGTTGCGAAGGCTGCGGGTACGCCGGCGACGCCGCTGAGGCCGATGGTTGCCGAAGCCAAGAACGCCCAAGTGCGCTTGGTGAGAGAAGGGGTAGACATTCGGTGTCTCCTTGAATTTTGTGATTGTGGTGTTCGTATCAAGTCTAGCCCTATTAGCCTATGTTTGTGTAACTTAATGCCTAGGGTGACTTGTGTATGAGGTTTACCTTAGCAAATTTTTTGTGAGAGCTATTGCCAAAACCGGTTTTTGGTGACAATATGTCATTAACAGGTTTTGGTGACATCGTGTCACTAAAACATTTATTGTTCACCCACAAGCCACTTTAGGAACTCACCATGACTATTACCGCCCCCGAAACCACCCAGGAACGCTTCTCCGCACGCCTGAAGGAAAGCACCAAGCACGTCCACGACAACGCCGAACACTCCACCTTCATGGAAGATCTCATGGGCGGCTCCCTCAACACCGAGGCATACCTGCGCCTCATCAACCAGTACGTGCACATCTACGAAACACTCGAAGCAGTCTCCGAACACTACCGCGCAGAACCCAGCCCCATCACCGAACCCTTCACCCACCCCGGCCTCGACCGCGCAGAATACATCCGTGCAGACATCCGCGCACTCGGCCAGGAAGGCGACATCGACGCGCCCCTGCCCGCAACCGCAGAATACGTAGAGCGCATCCGCGCCACCATCAACTCCCCCGAACGCTACCTCGCACACCACTACCTGCGCTATCTCGGCGACCTCTCCGGCGGCCAGGCAGTCGCAGCGCTCGTCACCCGCCACTACGGCATCCCCGCCGAAGCGCTGAGCATGTACCGCTTCACCGAACTGCCCAAGCCTAAGGTCTTCAAGGACGGCTACCGCGAACTGCTCGACAACGCACCCCTGACCGATGAACAGCGCGAAGCCCTCATCGAAGAGTGCATCGAAGGCTTCCGCATCAACGCCTCCCTGTTCGCGCAGCTGGGCCGCAAGGTCGCCGAGGCATAAACCCAGAACGCGCATAAACACCGAACACCTCAACGCACAACGCCTAAACGCTCAATACACAAGCCCGCGGGCATAACAAAAGGGGCGGATGCTTTCACAAGCATCCGCCCCTTTCGGCGTTCGTCTCAAACTAGTCGAAGACTAGCCCTTCGCAACCTCACCGAAGTAAGAAGCGAGAGTACCCTCGTGAGCTGCACGCAGCTCATCCAGGTCAATGGAAACCTCATCCTGGAAGTCCAGAGCGTTCGACGCAGCATCCACCACACCAATACGTGCGAAGGGGAACTGGCGAGCGGTGCACATATCCTTGAAGCGCACCTCCTCAGAACGCGGAACCGAAACCACAACGCGGCCCAGGGACTCCGAGAACAGCAGGGTGAACAGGTCCAGGCCGTCACGCTCAGCAACCTCACCCAGACCAATGCGGGCACCGGTGTTGAAACGCAGGCAAGCCTCCGACAGAGCCGCAGCCAGACCACCAGCAGACACGTCGTGCGCGGCATCAATCATGCCGTCACGAGACATGTTCACCAGCATGTCACCCAGCTGACGCTCCAGAGCCAGATCAACCTTCGGCGGCTGACCGCCCAGGTGGCCCTTGAAACGAGCCCACTCGGAGCCGTCCAGCTCATCGCGAGTGGTACCCAGCAGGTAGATAGCCTGACCGTCATGCTCAGGAGCCCAACCCGAAGGGGTGCGGCGGGTGACGTCATCCATCACGCCCATCATCGCCACCACGGGGGTCGGGTTAATAGCTTTACCACCGGTCTGGTTGTACAGGGACACGTTACCGCCGGTCACCGGAACACCCAGCTCCATGCAGCCATCAGCCAGGCCGCGAACAGCCTCAGCGAACTGCCACATGACGTCCGGATCCTCGGGAGAACCGAAGTTCAGGCAGTCAGACACAGCCACGGGGCGTGCACCAACGGTCGCAACGTTACGGTACGCCTCAGCCAAGGACGCGCGAGCACCCTCGTACGGATCCAGGTAGGTGAAACGCGGGGAGGCGTCGGTCGCCAGAGCAACACCGAGGTTGGTGTTCTCGTCCACGCGCACCACGCCGCCGTCGTCCGGCATGGACAGGGCGGTGTTGCCCTGAACGTAGCGGTCGTACTGGTTGGTGATCCAGGACTTGGAGCACATGTTCGGGGACGCCATGAACGCCTTGATTGCCTCGCCCAGCTCCTTACCGCGCGGGCGGGAATCGTCGGCAGCCGAACCGGTGAAGTGGTTAGCCTGAACGTCATCCTGCCACTCGGGGCGTGCGTAAGGACGCTCGTAGGTCGGGCCGTCGTGCGCAACGGTGCGGGGGTCAACATCCACGATGACCTCGCCGTCCCACTCGATGACCAGGCGGCCAGAGTTGGTGACCTCACCGAGGAAGGAGTACTCCACGCCCCACTTGTTCATGATCGCTTCGAAGCGCTCCACGTTCTCGGGGGAGACAACAGCCATCATGCGTTCCTGAGACTCAGACATTAGGATCTCGCCCGGGGTCAGGGTGGGGTCACGCAGCAGAACCTTGGTCAGGTCGACGTGCATGCCGCCCTCACCGTTAGAAGCCAGCTCGCTGGTTGCGCAGGAAATACCCGCAGCACCCAGGTCCTGAATACCCTCAACCACGGAGCCCTTGAACAGCTCCAGGCAGCACTCAATCAGAACCTTCTCAGCGAAGGGGTCGCCCACCTGAACGGCAGGACGCTTCGAGGGCTTGGTGTCATCGAAAGACTCGGACGCCAGCACCGACGCACCGCCGATGCCGTCGCCACCGGTGCGTGCACCGAAGAGGACAACCTTGTTGCCCACGCCCGATGCGTTCGCCAGGCGGATGTCCTCGTGACGCATAATGCCCACAGCCAGTGCGTTGACCAGCGGGTTTGCCTGGTAGCAGGAATCGAACTCAACCTCGCCGCCGATGTTCGGCAGGCCCAGGGAGTTACCGTAACCACCAATACCGGCAACCACGCCGCCAATAACGCGGGCGGTGTCCGGGTGATCAATCGCGCCGAAACGCAGCGGATCCATCACAGCAATCGGGCGTGCACCCATGGAAATAATGTCACGCACAATACCGCCCACACCGGTCGCAGCACCCTGGTAGGGCTCCACGTACGAGGGGTGGTTGTGGGACTCAATCTTGAAGGTAACAGCCCAGCCGTCACCAATATCGGTCACACCGGCGTTCTCACCGATACCGACCATCAGGTCCTTCTTCATCTCATCGGTGACCTTCGCACCGAACTGCTTCAGATGAACCTTAGAAGACTTGTAGGAGCAGTGCTCGGACCACATGACCGAGTACATTGCCAGCTCAGCCGCGGTAGGACGGCGACCAAGAATCTCCTTAATATCCTCGAACTCGTTCTCCTTCAGACCCAGTTCAGCCCAGGGGAGTTCGGTGTCCGGGGTTGCCGCCGCGTGCTCGACGGTGTCGAGGTTAAACTGCTTTTCGCTCATAACTTCTTAGAATCCTTGTCGTGCGTTAGCGGGCGTTAATCAGGTTGGCAAGAACGGAGGTGAACACGCCGAGACCATCGGCGCCACCGCGCAGAGAAACCTCACCAAAACCGGAAGAGGAAGGACCGAAGCCAGGCTCCACAGCGTGCTCCGGGTGCGGCATCAGACCGACCACGTTACCGCGCTCATTGCTGATACCAGCAATGTCATTACGGGAACCGTTCGGGTTGAAACCAACGTAGCGGAACACCACGCGACCCTCAGCCTCCAGCGCCTCCAGGGTCTTCGCGTCAGCAACGTACTGACCATCCTGGTTCTTCAGAGGGACAACAATCTCCTGGCCAGCAGCGTAATCGCTCGTCCAGGAGGTGGAGTTATTCTCAATGCGCAGAACCTGGTCACGGCAAATGAACTTGCGGTGATCGTTCTTAATCATCGAACCGGGCAGCAGGTGAGACTCAGTCAGAATCTGGAAACCATTGCAAATACCCAGAACAGGCAGGGGAGCGGAACCGGAGGTACCAGCAGCGTTAGCGGCATCAATCACCGAACGCATCACGGGAGCCTTCGCAGCAATAGCGCCAGCACGCAGGTAGTCACCGTAGGAGAAACCGCCAGGAATAATGACGGCATCAACGTTCTTCAAATCAGCGTCGTCGTGCCACAGCTCAACGACGGTACCGCCAGCCAGACGGACAGCGCGCGCAGCGTCACGGTCATCCAGGGTGCCGGGGAAAGTCACCACGCCAACGCGTGCATCAGCGAAGGCGGGGTTCGGGGAGTAGCTAGAGAAGTCGCCAACCAGGGGGACTTCAGTGGGTGCGAGGGACTCTGCCATAGGTATTAGTCCTCCAGAACCGAAACGTTCACAACGTCTTCGATGACGGGGTTCGAGAGCAACTCTTCAGCAGCCTTGCGGGCAGCCGCGAGGTGCTCCTCGGTTGCCTCACCCTCGACGGTCAGCTCGAAGCGCTTACCCTGGCGAACATCGACGAAAGAATCAACGCCGATACGGGGCAGCTCGTGAGAAATAGCCTTGCCCTGCGGGTCAAGAATTTCGGGCTTGAGCATAACATCAACAACAATACGGGCCATGTGTGGGCACTCCTTGGGTGCGTGGGTTCTGTATGAGCCGTATCTCATTCTACCCCAGTACAGCGGAAAGTGAGATGACGAGACCACCAATTACCAAATAGAGAGCCCCAAGTCACCCTTTTCTCACGCGCTGGGCACCAAACCCACAGGCCACAGCGCCAAAAACGCAACTAGCCCGCGCCACCAACCAGCTACTCACCGCACGGTCTACTCGCCGCTCAGCCTACTCACTACTCAGCGGCGGCAGGTAACGCTCGCACACCTGCAGCAGGCGCTCACGCAGCTCAATCGAACGCTCCGACAGCTCACGCTGAATCCGCACGTATTCGGCCTTACCCTCGGTCGTCTCCACCGGAATCGGTTCGTACCCCCAGTCACGAATATCGTAGGGGGCTGCGCGCATATCCAGTTCGCGCGCATCCCACGCTAGGTCGAAACAATCCATGACCAGGGCCGAATCAACCAGCGGCAGCAACTTATACGCCCACTTGTACACGTCCATATTCGCGTGCAGGCAGGCGGGCTGCTCCAGAAAACGCTGGGATTCGCGGGTCGGCTGCAGCTCGTTCATCGGTGCTGCCTGCGGCATGAAGAAACGGAACGCATCAAAGTGCGAGCAGCGGATGCGGTGCTCCTCCACCACGCGGTCCGTACCCTCCGCGCCCAGGCGCAGTTCCAGGTAGTCGTGGCGGATGTTGTTCTCCACCGACTTGTACGCCATCGCCCACTCGTGCATGCCGAAGCAACCGAATTGCCCCTTCTTCGTGGTAGTGTTGCGCAGGATCTCGTGGGTGAAGGCGAGGGCGGTAGCGCGGCGCTCCACAAAATCGGTGACGTCCACCGTGACGGCGGAGGCGGCATCCGCCTGGGCACGCGCCACCTGCGGGGTGCAGCCAGCGTCAAGGAGCTCCTGCTCGGTTGCGGGCCGGTAGAAACGCCAGGAGGCGCGCTCGGGCGCATCCAGCAGAATGACGCCGGCGCCGGGGTGCCAGCGCTTGAACTGGCCGGGCTTGAGCGTGTAGTAGGTGAAGAGGAAGTCTTCCACGGGGTGCACTTCGTGGCGGGCGCGACGCTGCGCAAACGGGTCGGCGTATCGGCCGGCACGCGCCTCATGCGCCGCCTCTGCGGCACGCCAATGGCGGGCATCCATCACCTGGGAAAAAACAACACTACTCATGCTTCTAGCCTAAACGATGCCGCGACGAGGTAGCGGACGTAGCAATGTCTATCTATTTATTAGAAGACCGGGCTTTAAACTCACGTTCAAAATCGACAAACTGTGGGCTATTAATCACCACTGTCCGAAGATATCGGGCAAATTGACCCGCCCCTGCTCGTTCAAGTGCGCGAGGAATATCAATCTCCGTGAACCCCTTAGAGCGAGCGTAGGATTCCTGGAAAAGATAGACCTCCGCAAATAAGGAGGGATGAGCGTATTCGGTGAGCTGCATCAGAAAATCATCCGCGCTGAGCGTCTCATAATTTTGAATATTCTGAGCTTCTTCCGTGGAAGCATAATCGAGCAGTTTGCGGTCATCAGTGACTAATGCGTGCATGGCGCCATGTTGGGCAGCGGCATGTACGTGAAGATCATCCGTATCGGGGAAGGAAACAGGAGCTTCGACAGGAAACCCGGAGATGCACGAGATGCAGGACCTGATGATTTGTTGCTTCCAGTTTTCAAGGACAACATCGCTTATCGATGGATTGGCTCGACGAACATGGTAGCCGAACTCATCCATAATTCCACTGGAGACGTGAGGCGTAAAGAACTCGTATTCACTCTTCACCGCCAACAATAAAATCCAATCCCGAAGAGTTTTGGACATCAGAATATTTGTATCCAGCAGAACAGAATATTTGGAGGCTACCATGCGGGCCCTCCGAGGGTATCAACAAGACCGTGTTCATCCTCGAGTTCCCAGAGCTCTTTGAGAGCTTGCTCCTTCTGAGCAACGGTCTTCTTGAGAAGTCCCTTACGGAAAGCATCAGCATCCTCGGTGCGGATACGGAAGTGGCTACCCACCTTATGCGCCGGGAGGTCACCAGAGCGAATAGCCTTCATGAGCGTGGGGCGGGAAATACCGATACGCTGCGCCGCAACGGTCGTCGTCAAATCTTGGGGGACAGGCTGAACATCAATACTCTGCCCGTTAGCCAAGGCATGCAGGACGTGCTGAATGACCTGGTTGAGGGCATCGCCAAGCTGCTGGCTTTCTCGACCCGAAACGGTCAGCTCAATGGTGGTTTCTTCAGAATTCTTGAGAATCTCCCGCGCCTCTGCGCGAGCCTGACTGAGGGTATCTTCCTCCAGGGGGTTGGTTAGGGTGGTGGTCATTATCTTCTCCTTGGTGCTGTTGCCGGCAGAGTCAACGTCCGAAGATGCCACGTCGGTGGGGTGCATATCATTCGGTTGGAGGCTCATTGTGGTTGATACAACCCTACCCCTATCTGAAATAACTGTAAAGCGTTTCAGTTATTTCACCTATACACAGACAAAAGGGAGGGGCGGCGCCGGATCAAACCAGCACCGCCCCTCCCGAAGCGTACAGCTCACAAACGAGCTAAACCCTAGCGGCCAGTACCACCGTAAACAGTAGCCTCGCCCTCAGCGTCCAGACCGAACGCAGTGTGCACCGCGCGAACAGCCTCATCCAGCTTGCTCAGCTCAGTAATCACCGAAATACGGATCTCAGAAGTCGAAATCATGTCAATGTTCACGCCAGCGTTAGACAGCGCCTCAAAGAAAGTGAACGAAACACCCGTGTTAGTCTTCATGCCCGCGCCAACCAGCGACAGCTTACCAACCGACTCGTTGTAAATAACCTCCTGGAAACCCAACTCAGCCTGCGCAGCCTTCAGCGCCTTCAGCGCAGCATCGCCCTGAGCCTGATCCAGAGTGAAGGAAATATCGGTCACGCCGGGGCGGTCGGTGGGAACGTTCTGAACGATCATGTCCAGGTTCACCTTCGCCTCGTTAATCAGGCCGAACACCTTAGCGGCCGAACCGGGAACGTCCGGAACGCCAACAACGGTAATCTTTGCGCGGGTGCGATCGTGCGCGACACCGGAAATCAGGGGCTGCTCCAAGGGAATCTCCTTCAGATGAATGGGGGTCAGTTCCGCGGACTCCTCCGGAACCACGATAGTGCCTTCAAGGTCCGAGAACGAAGAACGCACGTGAAGCTTCAAGTTAAAACGACGAGCATACTCGACGCTACGCAGGTGCAGAATCTTTGCACCGTTCGCCGCCATCTCCAGCATTTCCTCGCTGGTGATGGTATCCAGCTTGTGCGCGGTCGGCACGATGCGCGGGTCGGCGGTGAACACGCCGTCCACGTCCGAGTAAATCTCGCACACATCGGCGTTCAGCGCGGCGGCCAGCGCAACGGCGGTCGTATCGGAACCGCCGCGGCCCAGGGTCGTAATGTCGCCACTCTGACGGTTCATGCCCTGGAAACCAGCAACAATCGCGATATTTCCGGCCTCGACGGACTCACGGATGCGATCGGGGCGAACCTCCACGAGGCGCGCCGAACCGTGCACGCCGTCGGTAATCATGCCAGCCTGCGAACCGGTGAAGGACTGCGCCTTAGCGCCCAGGTCGTTAATGGCCATCGACAGGACGGCGGTCGAAATGCGTTCACCGGCGGTCAGCAGCATGTCCAGCTCACGCGAGGGAACGACATTGCTGGTGACCTCTGCGGCAAGGTCGAGCAACTCATCGGTGGTGTCGCCCATAGCGGACACCACGACGACCACATCGTTACCTGCCTTCTGAGTGTCCACGACGCGGCGGGCAACGCGCTTTACGCCCTCCGCATCAGCTACGGAGGAACCGCCGAACTTTTGGACGATCAGGCTCATAGAATTCTCCAGGTCAGTTACTTGTGTGCCACCGGCAGACGCCGGCTCCTCATTTATAGTAGACGGCGTTCAGTACAAGCGGCGAACTGTGCACCCGTATGTATTGCCCCGTGAAATATTACGTAGTGTTACACGGTGGCGATGCAGGGTATGGAGGCGAAGGCGCGGAGGCGGGCACAGCAAGCCTGAGAGGGCTGGTTTCTAGGTCCACGGGTTCACATAAGTGACACCCGGCAGTGGCGGAACATCCGGCTTCGGGGTGCGCAACGGGGCGTTCTGAATCGAGCGGATCTTCTCCTCATAGTCGGGGGTGCGGAACACTTCCGGAGCATCCTCCGCCTGCTCGGTTACGGGTGCCTCAGTGGGTTCGGAAGCGGGTTCGGAGGCGGCGCTCGCCGGAGCCTCCTCGCCGGAGTCTTCGCCCAGGTCAGGGGCGGATTCTGCTTCTGTGGCTTCAGACGTAGAGACCGCACCAGAATTGGCAGGGGAGCCCTCAGGGCGGGATTCCTCGTCACCGGATTCTTCCTCGCCGGATTCCTTGTTGCCGGATTCCTCAGCTTCCTGCAGAACCTGCTCAATCAGCTGCTCATCCACGGTGCCCTGCACGCCGGCGGGCGCCTCCGGGGCAGAAACGGCAGAATCCAGGTCATCAAACATGCTCGAATTCCAGCGGCGACGACTCTGCTTTGCCTCCTGAGCCTGAACCTGAGCCGCCTGCTCACGCTCCTGCTCCTCCTCGCGGTTCACGCGCTCAAAATCCTCGGCGGCAGTATGAGCCACCGCCGTGCCCTCGCTAATGACGCGGCGGCCCTCCAACGCACGGCCCAGGGTAATCTCGTCCGCGTACTCCAGGTCGCCACCGACCGGAAGACCCGACGCCAGGCGCGACAGACGCACACCCAGCGGCACGAGCATACGCGAGAGGTAGGTTGCGGTTGCCTCGCCCTCAAGGTTCGGGTCCATCGCCAGAATAATCTCCTGGATACGCTCATCCGCCAGGCGGGACACCAGCTCACGAATACGCAGCTGCTCCGGGCCCACACCCGCCAGCGGGTTAATGGCACCGCCAAGCACATGGTAGCGGCCGGTAAAGGAACGGGTGCGCTCAATCGCCACCACGTCCTTCGACTCCTCGACCACACACAGCACGGACGGGTCGCGGCGCTCATCACGACAGATTGTGCACAGCTTCGTCTCGGAGACGTTACCGCACTCCTCACAGAAGCTCACGCTGGTCTTCACCGTGGAAATGGCGTTGGCTAGGCGCGCCATATCGGCAGCATCCGCATTCAGAATGTGAAAAGCGATGCGCTGAGCCGACTTGGGGCCCACACCCGGCAGGCGGCCGAGCTCGTCAATGAGGTTTTGAACTGCTCCCTCGTACATGGCTTCTCCTTCAGATGCGGTGTGCTGTGCTGGTGCTTTGTGCTGGTGCGCTGTTCTTGGGCGACGTTATGAGTATGCACCCAACCCCTGACAGTTTAGGGGCGTTTCGCATAGCGAGTATGCGGCTGGAATGAGTGCGCCCGCCATCGGTGCAATGGCGGGCGCGGCACCTACAACCCCGGATTAGGGCTGGTGCAAGGGGCGTTCGTCAATGACGGTGCCACCAATAATTTTTTCGATAGCGCGCAGACCGATGAAGGTGCTATTTTCGACCTTCTCGTCATCCTCAGAGACGTAGTCCTCATCGGATGCGGCGCGTGCCGGGCGAGCCGGTGCCGCCGGTGCGTTAGGAGTCGGCGCGTTAGGAGTCGGTGTGGCAGGTGCGTTAGAAGCCTGCGCTGCGGGCTTCTCATCGCTTGCCGGAGCGTTATCAGCCGCAGCCGCCTGCGGTGCCTCCGCCAACGGACCTGCCGGCGCGAGGGGTCCCGCCGGTGCAACCGGAGTAACGAGGGGACCAGCAGGCTCAACCGGAGTAGCGAGCGGGCCTGCCGGTGCTACAGGCGCAGTCGGCATTGCGGGTGCAGCGGGTGCCTCAACCGGTTCAGCGTAGGCAGGCTCATCCTCAAAAGGGGGCTCCTCCTCATACGGAGGTTCCTCTACGTGAGGGGGCTCCTGCGAGAACGGAGGCTCTTGCGCGTACTGGGGTTCCTGTGCTTGCTGGGGTTCAGGAGCGCTCTCCTGCTGCGGAACTCCGCTACCGGATGCGGCAAAGGAATCACGCTCACCAAAACCACCCGCCGGAGCAGTCGGAACCTGCTGAGCTGCCGGAACCTGCGGAGCAACCGGAGGTTCAGGCGCAAGCGGGCCAGCCGGGGCTTCCTGAACCGGTGCCTGCACTGCCGCCTGGACAGCCTGCTGAGGTGCCTCCTCGGGGGCGCTCTGCGGAATCGGGGCAACCTCCCACGCACCCAGGGGCGCATCCACGCTCGTAGACTCGGGGGCGTTTGCGCCGGTCAGCGGCTGACCGTGGCGACGCCACGCATCCTCACCGCCGCGCGGACCATCAGCCAGAGGCGCCGGCTGAACGGGCTGCGGGGGAGTCTGCTGAACGGGCTGCTGAGGCGCCTGCTGGGCAACAGCCGCCGGAACTGCAGGCTGCGCAGCGGGAGCACTGGGCGCTGCAGGCTTGACCTGCTCACCGGGCTTCGCCACCTGAGCGTGAATGGTCACCTGGCGGCGCAGGAACTCACTCACACGGGCGGTCAGCTCGGGCACAAAACCCTTGACCGCGCGCAAAGTCGCAATGTCGCCGCTCACGTACAGGGTTGCGCCGTCCATGCGGGCGGGGCGAACCTTCATCAGCTGCTCCGCCGCACCGGGAACGCTCATTCGGTTAAGAATGGCACGCCAATTACCCTGAACCGCAGCCAGCGGATCGTTCGGGTCAAGCTTCAGAGGCGCGGAGGGGGCACCCGCCGCAGCGGCATCAGCTACAGAAGAAGCGGGGGTATCCGGTGTCGCCGGGGTGTTACCCGCTAGGGGAGCACCAGCCGCAGACTCCTGCGCGGTCTGTGCCAAGGGGGCGGCGCTAAGGGGTGCGCCAGCCAGCGGGGGAGCACCCGCGCTGGCATGCTGAGAACCGCCCTGCTGAGAGCCGCTCTGCTGAGGGGCAGAGTGCGGGGCAGCCGCCTCCTGAACAGAGGCGCTAGGAGTCTGCGCATTAGGTGCCTGAGTCTTAGGAGTCAGGCCAGCCGCCGCCATACCCGCCGCACGAGCCGCAGACATGCCGCCCTGCGCCGGGGCAGAACCAGCGGAACCCGAGGAACCAGCAGTACCAGAAGCCACGCGGCGCTCCAAAACCTGCAGGCGAGAAGCCAACGCCGCAACCTCAGCGCCACCGGCAGAACCCTCCGCCGCAGGCAGAAGCAGACGAGCACACAGCAACTCCAGCTGAAGCTGCGGATTCGCCGCACCCGTCATACCATTCAGAGTCTCATTGACCGTACCCGCAGCAACCGTCAGCTCACGCTCACCCAGAGCCTGAGCCTGCTGAGCCAAACGCTCCAACTGATCCTGCGGAACACCCTGCAAAATCTGACCCGCAGCCTGCGGAACAGCCTTCACCACAATCAAATCACGCAGACGCTCCAGCAGATCCTCCACAAAACGGCGAGGATCCTGACCGGTAGCCACCACACGAGACACCGCACCAAAGAGAGTCGGCGCATCCTTCGCACCCAACGCCTCAATGACCTCATCCAGAAGCTGCGCGTGGGTATAACCCAGCAGCGCCACCGCACGGTCATACTCAATACCGTTCTGCGAAGACGCACCAGCCATCAGCTGATCAAGAATCGACAGCGAATCACGCACCGAACCGCCACCAGCACGAATCACCAGCTGTAACACACCAGGCTCAACCGGCACCTGTTCCTGATCGCACAGGCCCTGCAGGAACGGCAGAAGAACCTCCGGCGGAACCAAACGGAACGGGTAATGGTGAGTACGCGAACGAATCGTACCCAGCACCTTATTCGGCTCAGTCGTCGCGAAGATAAACTTCACGTGCTCCGGCGGTTCCTCCACAATCTTCAGCAGCGCATTGAAACCCTCACGGGTCACCATATGTGCCTCATCAATAATGAAGATCTTGTAACGGTCACGCACCGGTGCCAAAGTAGCGCGCTCACGCAAATCACGGGCATGATCCACGCCGCCGTGGCTCGCCGCATCCATCTCAATCACGTCAAGAGAACCGCCACCATCACGTGACAGCTCACGGCACGAATCGCACACACCACACGGAGTAGGAGTCGGACCCTGCGCACAGTTCAAGCAACGCGCCAAAATACGCGCCGACGTGGTCTTACCGCAACCACGCGGACCCGAAAACAGGTACGCGTGATTCACACGGTTCTTCTCCAGGGCGACCATAAGAGGTTCGGTCACGTGCTCCTGCCCAATAACCTCAGCAAAGGTCTCGGGGCGATAACGACGATAAAGGGCAGTGCTCACGGCAACCTCTTCAACTCGGGGTGCGGATAGGACAATCCCTACCATTTTAGACGCTTTACCCTCGGTCCGAGCGGCTGACAGTCACCGGCGAACACGCTGCTACAGCACCCCAGCACAACACCGCCACCGTGACACCTACTATGGGCGCTCACCCGGACGCTTACCCGAGTGGCATGTACGCCCACAGAAATACTGCAGACGCGCCGAATTCCCAAGAACTCAAAAATCCGGTACACTGGTTCTTGCCTCTTACGTGGCGTTATCTTGGAAAACTCCCCCAGGACCGGAAGGTAGCAAGGGTATTCGAGCTATGACGGGTGCGTAGGAGGTTTTTTTCATGCCCAAAAACGGGTAACTACATAGTCATGCACCCGTCATGTCCGCCTCACTGTCGTTCGACGGCTTCAACCCAGGATTCCGCCTCGTTAGGGCTCGGCGGCTTCGACGCAGGATTTATTACCTCGCGCGCTCGGAATCCTGCGCCTCAGTTCGCTCGCTCAGAATCCTGGGTTTCAGCGGTTGCGTAGGAGGTTTTTTTCATGCTCAAAAACGGGTACCTGGGTAGCTTGCACCCGTCATATGCACCGCGTGCCCGCTCCTCTGGCGCTCCGCCCAAAAACAGGGGCACAAGCATCCACAAATGTGCTTTCTGTTACTTTTTCCATCCAGGGCTTGCGTGCTTCGCAAAAGCGTAGTAAAGTTTTATTCGTTGCCTACGCAATGCGTAGAAAACATAGCTGGAGGATTCGCCTAGCGGCCTATGGCGCACGCCTGGAACGCGTGTTGGGTTAACAGCCCTCGGGGGTTCAAATCCCCCATCCTCCGCCACCGATCCCCGGTCTTAGATTCTAAGACCGGGGATTTTTTATGCCCCTTGGTACTATTTCTTCAGAACCCCACGGTTACACGTGCCGCCGAGGCGCCCCATACCTGCAGAAAGCACCACCATGATCTTCAAAAAAGTAGGCGACAGCCGCCCCTACCCCCAGCACGGCATGACCCACGCCGACTGGGGAGGAATCCCGCCGCAGCAGGTACGCCTCGACACCCTCATCACCACCCAAAAAACCCTCAACCTTGAGACCCTACTCGCCGAAGACTCCACCTTCTACGGCGACCTCTTCCCGCACGTGGTCAAATGGGGCGGCGAACTCTACCTCGAAGACGGCGTGCACCGCGCGCTACGTAACGCCCTGCACCGCCGCGCCGTCATGTACGCGCGTGTACTGGACCTGGACTCCATCTCACCGGCGCTACTGCCCGGCGCGTAAAAACCCACCCGAATACAGAAAAAGCCGCGGACCGATGCAAAGAAGCATCAGGTCCGCGGCATTTTTGTGACGTATAACTGAGCTACGTTCCGCGGTTCAGGTTCCACGGTTCAGAGGTGCCACGCTTAGGATGCGACCTTCAGGCCCGCCTCCTGCACCGGGGATTGCTCCGGCAGGGACTCCTCGGAATCCAGGCGAACCGGGTTGCCCTCGGCGTCAAAACGCGCGCCCAGGCCCATCTGAATAAAACGGATAGTATTCAGAATCTGACGCTCGCGGGTCTCCTCATCCGGTGCATCCTCGGCACGACCGGCGCTTGAGGAGAGGGAACCGTGCACGAGCATCGCCAGTTCGCGAATGTCGTTCTTCGGAATGTAGTTCTCGGCAATGGCGGCAGAAAGAATATGCGCGAGCACCATCTGCAGCTCGTGAACGTGCTTGCCGAGCTTCGCGTAGGACTCGGGGGAGAGCATGGAGCGCATCGCAGGGCCCGGAGGCAGGTGGCGGCGCGCCAGGTCGTTGATCTGCAAGCGAATATAGACCGCGAGCTGGTCGATCGGGTTTTCGATGCCCTCCAGGCCGACGCGCAGCTCGTTGAGGAAGCGTTCGGTCTCGTCCAGGGCGTAGGCGACCAGCAGTTCGCCCATGTCGGCGAAGTAGTTGTAGACTGCGGTGCGGCCGATGCCGGCGTTCTTGGCGACGTCGGTCATGGTTAGGCCGGACAGGCCGCGGGCGTAAAGGATCTCGCCGAAGGAGTTGAGGATGGCGCGCTTGGTGTTTTCGCGCTGGGCGGCGTTGGTTGCTGCAGAAATACGAGGCATAGTGACACTCTACCCCAAATCGTCAGCAAATGACGAATTTATTGAATGTGTCACCAAGAAATTTGCGTAATCCATGCGAATTTTCACAAATATGACAGAACAACCGGCACTACAAGAAGCCTAAACGCGTAGCCGCCGCCAAATCAGCACCCACCAACGACGCAATCGGATACCCCGTATGGCCGCGCCCCGGAGTCACCTGCAACACAGTCCGTGCACCCAAACCCTCGTAGAACGCACTACCCTCCTGCACCGCGATACGCGCCGACCAACTCCCCTCAGAACTTGTCGCCATACGCCGACGACCCGACGGCGAACGCCCATCCAGCACACCCACATGCCAGCTCATCAACAGATGCTCATGCGAGGAAAGATTCAGCGCAGCCTGTTCACGCACCCGAGCCGGCACGCCGTCAGCGCCGCCGCCACCGATGAAAGTCGCGCCGCCTCCGCGAATCCAGTCAATATCGTGCGACAGCAGCTCGTAGCTGAGAAACTCCGCACCACCTGAATAGCCCGCAAGCCAGACACGGCTCGTATCCACCTTGTACGCCAGGGCAATCTCCTCAATGAGGGCGCGAACCATCCTGCCGTTCGAGCGGGCACGAACCCACCAGTTGTAGGTCAGCGGAGGCGCATAAGAATCACCATCGGTCAGGCGCGGCTCCCGCAGACTACCCGGCGACAGCACCGGCACCGACAGCAAGTTGAACTCAGCCGCCACCTGCGCCAGCTCGGCACGCAGGGGGGAAGTTCGGCGCAACAGGCGGCTACCGGCACGCGAGAGATGATCACCATCAAAATAGAACAGCACACCGGGCGCAGACTCAGAATCGGTCAGAAGATACAGGTTATCGACCCGATAGTAGATATTGCGCCCGCGATGCGTAAACGATCGGTAACCGAGCAGCTCAGACGAAGCCAGAAACATCGGCTCCAGCAGGGAAAGACCGGTGCGCACAGCCTGCGCCGCATAGGTGAACAGCGGATGCAGACGCGGAATATGCGCGCTCAGCCGCCGCTGGTTACGGTGCCGCCGCCTCCGCACCTGCTGTGAAGAACCCCGTACCGACCGCCGAAGCGAGGCGCGTAGCGCACGCCCCGCCCCCAGCAGGGATACCACCTGCTCAGTGCGGTGAATTCCGTGGCCCAGATTCTTCATACATTTATTGTAAATGTGCGGTCAGGAAGGCTGGCGGGGTGGTCATGAGCGTCCACACTCTTGAACGAAGCCCGTAAACCTGCCGCTGCCACGGCATATAGGTACTATTAGATAGGCTCGGGTGGCAGACGAGCCAGTGAGTAGCGCCCTGCATAGCGCACTCACCCACCACACGTGAGGGCTCGTACCTTGCGTGAAGAAACACATCGCATGAAGAAAGACTTGGGGAAAGTAATGGCTAAACCCGTTAGCGAATCTAAGGCTCAGACGAGCACCGTCAAGGTGCCCTGGGCTGGTCGCCGCGGCTACTTTGATCTGCTGCTGGGCGCATCCTGCGTCATCCTGATCATTTCGAATATTGGTGCAACTAAGGGCGTGGAGTTCGGTCCGCTGCCCTTCGAACTGCCCCTCATTGGTAACACCATCGTCACCGACGGTGGTTTCTTCCTTTTCCCTCTCGCCTACGTTATTGGCGACCTTCTTTCTGAGGTGTACGGCTTCAAGCGTGCCCGCCGCGCGATTGTGGCCTCCTTCGCCTCAGCCGCTTTTGCTGCCCTGTGCTTCCTGCTGATCGTGCACCTGCCCGCTGCGAGCTTCTACACCGGCCAGGAGGCGTTCGCGCAGGTTCTCGGCCCGGTCTGGCAGATTTTTACGGGCTCCCTGCTCGGTTACCTCTTCGGTCAGACCCTGAACGCCTGGGTCATGGTGGTGATGAAGAAGGCAAGCAAGGGCCGTTTCCTGTGGCTGCGTATGATCGTCTCCACCCTGGTCGGTGAGCTGCTCGATACCGTCATCTTCTGCTCCATTGCGGCACCGGTGCTCGGTATCGACACCATGGAAGCATTCATCAACTACGTACTGATCGGCTATATCTATAAGTGCCTGGTCGAGGTGATCCTCATGCCGATCAGCTACCCGATTATTGGTTGGTTCAAGCGTCACGAACTCGAGTACGTGTCATAAGCTAACCTCCTGACAGCTGATGTGCAGAGCCGCCCGGCCTAACGCCTGGGCGGCATTGCCATTTCAGCTTTATTCAATACACAGCATGTCTAAGAAAGAGATACGTTATGTCTAAACTGCAGGGGAACACCCCCGAGCAGTCGGAGAAGAACGACTCGTTGAATCGTTCCCTCTCCCACGGCCAGTTGACCATGATTGCGATGGGCTTGGCGCTGGGTACGGGCCTGTTCCTGGGCTCCTCCTCCGCCATTAAAATTGCGGGCCCCGGCGCAATCCTCTCTTACGCTATTGGTTCGATGATTGCGGCAACCATTGCTGCGTGTGCGGGTGAAATGTCCGTGCGTCACCCCGTCCAGGGCGGTTTCGGCACCATTGCGAGCCGATACCTGAACCCCTTTAGCGGCTACCTGACTCGCTGGGCGTATTGGGCGTGCACCGTGCCGCTGGCTGGCGCTGAGCTGGTGGCGGTTGGTCACTACATGGCGTACTGGTTCCCGGACGTTCCCCTGGCTGTGTTCGTTGCTCTCTTCGGCGCGATTATTCTGGTGCTGAACCTGGTGAGCGTGAAGTCCTTCGGCGCCCTGGAGTTCCTGCTCTCTTCGATTAAGGTTTCTGCCGTCATCGTGTTCATGGTGATTGGTGTACTGCTGGTGTTCGTGGGTCTGCCCGGTCACACCGCTGCGGGTACCGCAAACCTCGTGAACGACGGCGGCTTCCTGCCCAACGGCCCCGCATCCATCTGGATTTCGATGGCTGTTGTCATGTTCTCCTTCGGCGGTGTGGAAATGATTTCCCTCTCCGCCGCGGAGGCGAAGGACCCGGCACGCTCGGTGGCAACCAGCGTGAAGGCAATGATTTGGCGCCTGTCCACCTTCTACGTGGTGTCCATGGCAATTATTCTGTGCCTGGTGCCCTGGCAGACCGCCGCACAGAACTCGGAGCTGACCGAGTCGCCGTTCGTGCTGGTCTTCTCTGAACTGGGTATCCCCTTCGCGGCGGACATCATGAACTTCGTGGTGCTCGTTGCTGCGCTCTCTGGCGCTAACGCCTCCCTGTACGCGGCAACCCGCCTGCTTCACGCCCTGGGCTCTGACCGTATGGCTCCCGCAGTGGCTGCCCGCACCTCCTCGCGCGGCGTGCCGGTCATGGCTCTGCTCATCTCCTTCACCGGCGTTGTCGTGGCAACCGTGATGGCTGTTGCCAAGATTGGCGACATCTTCGCCCTGCTCATGGCGCTGGTGACCCTGTGCATCCTGATTGTGTGGATCATGATTCTGCTGACCTACCAGGCGTACAAGAAGGACCAAAAGGACGCCTCCTCCTTCACCGTGCTGGGTGGCCGCGTCACCGCAGGTCTGGCTCTGGCGGGTGTCCTGGCGACCCTGGCGGCAATGTTCATGCTGCCCGGCTCGGGCGTCCAGGAATCCATCATGGTCGGTATCATCTTCTTCGTGCTGATTTCTATTGGCTACGCCATCTCGTCGAAGGTTCAGGGCGGTTATGAGCGCCCCGACCTGGACGCTATGCACGCCGACGAGAACACCAACGCGGCACAGCACTAAATAGCGTGAAAGCCTCGCGAGGCTAAAACATAAAAGGCGCCGGATTGGGGAGCACCCCCGTTCGGTGCCTTTTCGCTTCTGTACTCTAGACGGCGCCGTTCTGAGCGATGTGAGTGTGCCCGTAGAATAGTTAACTATTCGTACCCGTCAACGAGGCTAGAAGCCGCAGAAGCCGGGTGCGAGCACACATTGCACATCACGCCCCTAAGGCGTACTGACGGAAGGCACCTTCGTGTCCCACAACGACGATACCCGCAGCCACGCTGCAGCGGGGACCGCCGGATCGCGCACCCTGAAGCGTTCTCTGTCCCACGGACAGATGACCATGATCGTGATGGGTTCCGCGCTCGGTACGGGCCTCTTCTTGGGTTCGGGCACCGCCATTGCGATGGCTGGTCCCGCAGTCATTCTCACCTACGCTATTGGTTCTGCGCTCGCTTCGGTGATTGGCGCGGCAACCGGTGAAATGGCGGTTCGCTACCCTGTCCGCGGCGGTTTTGGCACTATCGCTACCCGCTACCTGGGCCCCTTCGCGGGCTTTTTGACTCGCATCGCATACTGGACGGCGACTGTTCTGATTGCTGGCGTTGAGCTGGTGTCGGTGGCGACTTACCTGAATTATTGGTGGCCGCAGCTTCCGCTGTGGGCGGGTATTGCCGCGTTTGGTGTGGCGCTGATCGTGCTGAACCTGACCAGCGTGAAGTCTTTTGGCATGCTGGAGTTCTTCCTGTCTTCGATTAAGGTCATTTCGATTATTGCCTTCCTGCTGGTGGGCCTGTGCCTGATTTTCTTCGGTCTGCCCGGCCACGCTGCGGTGGGTACCGCGAACCTCTTCAACGACGGCGGCTTCATGCCGAACGGCCTCCAGTCGGTGTGGCTGTCGCTGGCTGTGGTGATGTTCTCATTCGGCGGCATTGAGATGATTTCAATCTCTGCTGCGGAGGCGAAGGACCCCTCCCGTTCGGTGCGTTCCTCGGCGAAGGCGATGATGGTTCGTTTGGCGACCTTCTACGTGCTGGCGGTTCTAATTGTTGTGGCTGTTATTCCGTGGCGTTCGGCATCAGGTCTGGGCGACGCTGTGGAGGCATCCCCGTTCGTTCTGGTCTTTGAACAGCTTGGCATTCACGGTGTGGCACACTTCGTGAACTTTGTGGTGCTGATTGCGGCACTGTCGAGTGCGAACGCGAACCTGTACGCGGGCGCGCGTCTGCTGCACTCGTTGGCGGCTGACGGTATGGCGCCTCGCCAGCTGGCTCAGGTGAACCGTGCCGGCGTTCCGGCTCGTGCGGTGTGGCTGTCGACCAGCGGCATGGTCATTGCTATTCTGCTGGCTCTGTACAGCCCGAAGGAAGCGTTCCTCTCCATGATTTTTGTGATTATGGTGTGCGCGCTGACCGTATGGGTTCTGATTCTGTTTGCTTACATCGTGTACAAGCGTGTTGAGCCTGCAACCAATGGTTTCCGCCTGTGGGGTGGCCAGTTCACCGCGGCGGTTGGCGTTCTGGTGCTCTTCGCGGTATGGGTTGCGCTCTTCATGGTGCGCGGTTCCATGGTTCCGGCAATTGTGGGCGTGGGCTACTTTGTGGTGCTGAGCCTGCTGTACTTTGCTCGTATCCGCCACACTCACGTGATTGATGAGCAGACCTTCGTGGAGGCTCAGCAGGCAACTGCCGAGTATGACGCCATGAAGTACGACGCTGATCATGCCCTGGAGACTGCGGCAAAGCTGGGCCGTTAAGGTTCTGTAGCTGCCGGGAGGGCCGGCGTTGGGGTCTGTAGAGACTCCAAGAAGGTAATAAACGAAAAATACGGAAAATTTCTGGAATTCCTCGTAATAAAACCGTAAAAATGCAGTTGGCCCTCAGGGCGGGTCTATCATGGACAGTGAACCGTATGATCTTGTATGCGTTCAAATGTCTGTGTGTTGGATGAGGCTCGAAAGCATCGTAGCTTTCGAGCCTCATCGCTTTAACTATCAAATATATTTCTAGCCCCCGAATCATTATCAGCTGATTCATTTGCTGTACCTTGCGGATTCGTACGAATGGACGCCTCACAGCGGTGGGGGGAGTAGAGTTAAAACCATGCAAAGCCACGAAAAGAACCGCGAAAACACCCCCGAAAAGACCTCCGCCTCTGAGGCCGGTACCACCGACGAACTGCTGGTGCACGTACCCGCACGCTGGGGCGATATGGACGCCTACGGCCACGTCAACAACGTCGCCATCCTCTCCATCATGGAAGAAGCCCGTGTGGCGCTCTTCGGTCCGCCGCCGTCTTCCGGTCAGAAGCCTGCTGTGGCACCGCAGCCTCCGATTCCGCTTTTCGACCTGGTTGCCGAGGGCGTGCAGGCGCTTATTGCCGAGCACGGCATCCGCTACCTGGCTCAGCTGCCCTACACCGGTGAGCCCGTGCCGGTGCGCCTGAGCGTGGAGAAGGTCAGCGCCGCATCCGTGCGTATTGGCTACTCGATTCTCTCCCCGGTGGACGGCCGCGAATGCGTGCGTGCCTTCACCGTGCTGGCGTTCTGGGATTCCGTGGCGGGGCGTTTGACCCGTCTGAGCCCCGAGCAGCGTGAACTGCTGAGCTCCTACCTGCCGCAGAAGTAGGGGTAGATACCGGCGCTCCGCTGTAATAAAACGGCATTGAACGGGGATAAGCGTATGCTTTAACTACCTTCTGCAAAGGGTGCAAAAGGTTCATCTCCAGGAGATAACAATGTCGTTTCACCACACTCAGGTAGGCTCCGCCGATTGGGGTCGCCGCACGATGCGCGCCACTGGATGCGCCGCCGCCCTGCTCCTCGCTCTGACCGGCTGCTTCGGCGGTTCTCAGAGCGAAAACTCCTCGTCGACCCCCAGCCCCTCCAGCACGGCTAACCACTCGAAGTACCCGCTTCCTTCCTCCACGGCGTCCCCGACGCCGACGAAGAAGACCGAGCCGACCGTCACCGAGACTCAGGCACCCGCCCCCAGCGAGAGCGCCGAGGCGAAGGCGTCCGAATCCTCCGCACTCGCTGATGCAAAGGCAACCCCCGTCGCGGCAGCAACCCCCACCGGTGACACTCCCCGTGCGCCCGAGAAGGTGGAGGCTGAGCGCGCCTCCGCCGGCGAGCGCTGCGGACACATCGGACGCAAGGGCTACCTGAAGACCGGCGCGGAAATCATGGTGCTGCGCGGTACCGTGGACTGCGCCCACGCCCTGGACGTGCTGACCGAATACGTCACCACCCCGCGTGCCGACGACAACCTGACCCAGCACCAGGTGGCGAAGGTTCAGGATGCCACCTGCTACTGGAACCCGCAGTACGAGATGGCTGAGAACCGTCGCGAGGATCGCGGTGCCCCCGAATGCACCATTGGCGAGGATGTCGCTTTCGTGGCGCGCCTGCAGAATCCGGACGCCCCCGAGATTCCGTTCCTCATGGAGCCCTCCTACTATGATTCTGGCGCTGGCTATTACCGTTTCAAGAGCGATGACGAGCGCACCCTCTGCGAGCTGAATCCCGCGGACGGAACCCTGGTGTGCGAGCGCCGCACCGGTGAGCAGACCGGCAACGGTAACGGCGCGGTCGGTCGTACGTTTGCCGGCCCGGTGGAGGTAACTCGCATGAACTTCAAGACCGGCGCCAGCGAGGTGAATACCGTGAATGAGTCCTCGGCTCTGCATGCGGAAACCACCACCGCAAACACGAAGATGATGCACGCCTTGGATGTGGTGACTGTGCCCGCTGCTGAGGGTAAGCAGCTGACCTGCTTCGGTGAGAGTGAGACTGGCTCGATGACCTGCCATGACGGAAACGGCCACACTATTCTGGTGCGTGGCAGGCACGAAGGCTAAGCGCCCGCGTCAGAATTATTGAGTTGCTAACGAGCTATCAATGAGTTGTGAAGAGCTAAGGAGGGGCTCCCCGCAATCCCGGGGCGCCCCTCCTTTCGTGCTCTTGGGGCTACCTCGCGAGTTCTTGAGATGTCATATCCATATAGCTAGCTCACAGGTAGCGTCTTTAGAATACTGGTTAGGAACCCGAACCGATGACGCAGAAAGGTCACCATGCATCCGGCACAGAAGCACTCTACCCAGGCTCGTTCTACTACGCTCCGCACCGCTAAGCGCTACAGCCCCGTAGCACTCGGTGCCACGCTGCTGCTGGCGCTGTCGGCATGCTCCGGAGGCGCTACCACCGCCTCTCCGAACGCTACCGTAGTCCCTAGCCCCAGCGCTACGAGCGCGAAGGCAACCGCCAGCCCCACCCGCACCGCAACGGTCACTGAAAGCACCCCGACTGCCGGTACCGTGCACACCCCCACCGCGGCGGCTACCGTGAGCCCCGGAACCATCACCACCGCAAGCCCCACGGCGACCGCGCAGGCGAGCGCGGCGTCGAGCCCTTCCGCATCGGCTAAGGCGAATACTTCGGCGAGTGCGGTGGCGAAGGCGTCGAGCACCGCGAGCCTGTCTAGCTCGGATGTTCAGTCTGCGGGCGGTAGCTGCGGCAGTATGGACGCTACCGGCTACCTGAAGCACAATGCTACGGTTCAGGTGGCCTCGGGTGCGGTGGATTGCCTGTTTGCGCGTGAGTTGATCCGCCAGTTTGTGGTGCAGAACCCCGCCGAGGTGACCGATAAGGCGAATGGTGAGCGTACCGTCATGTCGGCGCGCTGCTACTGGAAGCCGGGCGACGGCGCGGATCGTGCGACCCCTGAGTGCGTGTCGCTGGATGGTGGCAGCACCGTCATTACCGTGAAGCTGACCAACTAGCCTGCGGCTCAACCTCGGCAAAGTTTTAGGCAGTAATCACAAGCGCCGCGTTGACGAATCATTCGTCAACGCGGCGCTTTCGTGTCTCGAAGCTATCTCAAGCAGCTGGCGCGGCGGGTTTTAGAGCTCCCCGTGTGCGCGGGTGGCGAGCACGTCATCCAGGCGGGCGAAGGTCGAACGCCAGGTGGTGCGCACCTCCTCGTGGACCGAGGCGGGCATGGGACCAATCTCAATGACGATGCGGGTACCGGAACCCACGCCGTCGGCGGTAATCACGGTTTCGGGGAAGAAACGGTGACGCTGGTACACCAGCACGCTACCGGGGTTGCCCAGGTGGTCGGGCAGCTGCTCGGCGTATTCGAGCTCCTTGAACGGTTCAATGCTCAGAAAGCGGCTCTGCAGAATGCAGGACACCGAGGGGTCAACCTCGTTAATCATGGACAGGCGCTGCATGCCGCCGACGACAGGCTCCACGACAACGTCGGTGGGGCGCACGTGCCAGCCGGCGGGGCCGTACCAGCGGACCAGCAGTTCGGGGTCCAGGTAGGCGCCGAAGACGTCCTCGACCGGGGCTGCGATCTCGTGGTCGAAGACGAGAAGCTCCTCATCGGGAACATGAGTGATGCTCATAGGGTTCTCCTTAAACGGGTTGAAGAGCGGGTTTAGGGCTTCTTGCCGGAGTAGTAGTTGCCGAGGAACTCGTCACGGTACTCGAAGTAGGTGCCGTCCTTGATGGCTTCGCGGGCGTCGTCCACCATGCGCACGATGAAACGCTCATTGTGGATGGAGGCGAGGGTCGCCGCCAGACGCTCGTCCGCCTTGAAGAGGTGACGCAGGTAGGCGCGGGTGTAGTGGGTGCAGGTGTAGCAGTCGCAGCCCTCGTAGATGGGCGAGAAGTCCGCCTTGAAGCGCGCGTTGGTGATGTTGTAGCGGCCGGTGGGGGAGTAGACGGCTGCGTTGCGTGCCACGCGGGTGGGGGAGACGCAGTCGAAGGTGTCCACGCCGTTCTCGATGCCGACGAAGATGTCGTCGGGTTCGGAGATGCCGAGCAGGTGGCGGGGCTTGGATTCGGGCAGCTCTTCGGCGCACCAGCGCACGATGGTACCGAGGTTTTCCTTCTCGAGTGCACCACCGATGCCGAAGCCGTCGAAGGGCATGGAGCCGAGATCCTGGCATGCCTTGCGGCGCAGGTCTTCGTACTGGGCGCCCTGAATCACGCCGAACAGTGCCTGGTAGGGCTTGCCCACGCGCTCTGCGGTGAGACGCTGGTGCTCAGCGATGCAGCGCAGCGCCCACAGACGGGTGCGTTCGAGCGCCTCCTCCTGGTAGCCGCGGGAGTTGTAGAGGGTGGTCAGCTCGTCGAAGGCGAACATGACGTCGGCACCAATCTGGTGCTGAACCTGCATGGACACCTCGGGAGTGAAGCGGTGAATCGAGCCGTCAATATGCGACTTGAAGTTCACGCCGTCGTCGTCAATGTGGGCGAGGCGTTCCTTGCCCTTCGCCACGTCGTCGTCGCCGAGGGGGCGGCCGTCGGCGCCCTTAGCGTCCGCGACGGTACCCATGTCGATTACCTTCTTGAAGCCGGAGCCCAGGCTCATGACCTGGAATCCGCCGGAGTCGGTGAAGGTGGGTCCGTCCCAGTTCATGAATGCGCCCAGG
This sequence comes from Rothia sp. HMSC073B08, assembly GCF_001812975.1. NCBI lineage: Bacteria > Bacillati > Actinomycetota > Actinomycetes > Micrococcales > Micrococcaceae > Rothia > Rothia sp. HMSC073B08. Next base: position 118,600 of record NZ_KV811057.1, read on the forward strand.
CCGCCTGCCGCGTCGAGGATTTCGGGGCCGGGCTGCAGGTACAGGTGGTAGGCGTTGGAGAGCAGAGCCTGAGCGCCGAGCTCCTTCATGGATTCGGGCAGGACCGCCTTGACGGTTGCCTTGGTGCCCACGGGGGTGAAGGCGGGGGTCTGGATCTGTCCGTGCGGGGTGGTGATGACACCGGTGCGTCCGCGGAACTGTCCGCCGTTGGCTTCTACACGTTCAGCGCTGGGGGAGGCGGTGTCCGCCAGGCGGCTGGTGATGGTGAAGCCAAAGTCCTCGGTGGGGAAAGAGTTATCTAGAACGCTCATTCTTCTCTCGATTGTTTGCTTTCCGTCTGAATGTCTACACCCTAGCCTACCGGAAAACCCCGCCTCTCTTGCCGGAGGCGGGGTTCACGAGAATTTAGCTGAGGGTAGCTGGGTTTAGCTCGCCTTAGCCGGCGAAGTCGCCGAGCATATCCACAGTCGGCACGAAGAAGAGGGTGCCGGTCACCGCAGTGCTGAAATCCAGCAGACGGTCGTAGTTGGCGCCATCCACGCCGGTGAACATGTTCATGAGCATCTTCCGGACGGTCGAGAAGGTGCTGGCGTAGCAGATGAAGTAGGTGCCCAGCTCGTTGTTACCCACGGTGCCGAAGGGCATGTTGTCGCGAATAACCTTGAAATCGTCACCGATATTGGCAATAGCGGAGTGCGAGTTGGCGGGCTTCTCGTCCTCGCTCATCTCGATGTCGTCGTGCTTGGAGCGGCCAATGACCTTCTCCTGCTCGGAGACGGGCAGGGCGTTCCACGCGGTCATGTCGTGGATGTACTTCTGCACGAACTGGTAGCTGCCGCCCCTGTACATGGGGTCGCTGTCACCGATGACGCCAAAGTATTCGCGTGCCGCGGGGGTCTGCGGGTTCTCGGTGCCGTCCACAAAACCGATGATGGAGCGGCCGTCCCAGTAGCGGAAGCCGTGCACCTCATCCAGTACCTCGGCAACATCGCGCAGAGCCGCGGTAATAGCGGACGCCATATCGTAGGCGACGGACGGCTGGGTCGCGCGGATGTGGAAGTGCAGATCGCCGGGAGTGGACACCGCGGTGTGCTTAGGGCCCCTAATCTCCTCGAACTCCACGAGCTCTTGCGGCAGCGGCTTGGGCAGATCCAGGGTCAGCCACGCGCTGTGGCTGATACCCAGCACAACGCTGGCGTTCTCGGGAGAGTAGCGGTTCGCGGCGGTGTGGTTGAGGTTAATAACGAGCCCGCAGAGGTTCTGGAACCCCTCAATGAGCGCATCCTGGCTGATGTCTTCCTTGAACTTCCACACCATGAAAATGGTGTTAGCGTTCGGGCTGGCAGTGACCTGTTGTGATTCTGGTGCAAACATAAAACTCACCGTACGCCCGTGTGTACGCCCCCGCAATGAATCCAGCCCTAACCTTCTGCGCTGCTGGGAGAACGCACCGCTGGGAGAAGATTAGGGCTGGGGATAAAGAACAGCAGGGTTTTAGAAGCCGTACTTTAGAAACTGTGGGAGGCGAGGTACCGCGCATGCGCCAGACGCGCCGCCGTCTCAAAAATAGTCCACGCCTGCACCTGAGCGGACAGCTCCACCGGCGCGCCGGGCTTCACAACCTTGCTCATCGGCTCGGTGAATCGCGGGGAGAACTGCACGAGCGCCTTACCGCGAATCTCATTCGGGTCAATGCCGTACTCATTCATCGGCAGGTCGGGGTCAAACTCGCGGCGACCCTCCCACAGGGCGCGTGCGGTCGAGTACACCAGGGTCGAGGCGAGCGCTCGCGCCTCATCACTGAGCAGCGGCGAGGATGCCGCCATGCCCAGGTAGCGCACGAGAATGCCGGTGAACAGGCCGCCGTCGCCGTCACCGTGAGAGACGAGGATGCGGCGGCGAGCACCGGAGAGGAACTCCACCTCTTCGGTCATGTGCTTGACGATACCGACGATGAGGCGCTCGGCGCGCTCGGCAGGATCCACCTCGCAGGGCACACCGGATGCCGCCAAACTCAGCAGCGCACCCAGGGCGGTTCCCTGGTTGTAGGTGAATTCGCCGCGCTCGTACTCGTACTCGTCGCCGCGCACGTTCACGCCGTCAATATAGAGCGAACGTTCTGCATCCCAGAGAGTTTCGTTCATCCAGTCCATCAGCGCTGCGGCAGTCTTCGGGTCGCCCGCCCGCACATACGCCAGAGCAGTCGGCGCGGTCGCCGCAGCATTCACAAAATCACGCTTGGACTTGCGCCAACTCATGCCACCCACCGGGGAGAAACCCTTCGCCAACTGCTCAAAGAGGGCCGCGCCAGCATCCTGGGCGGCAACATCATTCGCGCCGGTCAGCTCAATGCAGAAGGAGTTCATGCGGCCCACCGCGAGGGTCAGCCACGCCATATCGTCAAAGTAGTCGTTCGCGAAGCGGCCGTAATTACGCACGTTAATGCCGCGCAACAGCGCGCGGGCACGGTGTAGCTCCTCCTGGGCGGCAGTAATATCGCCCTCGCGCAGGTGACGCTGACCGGCATCAATCACACAATCCAGCAGGTGCGCCTGCCACCAGTAGTGCCAAGCGTTCAGGCGCTGGCTCAGCGGTCGCGGGTCGGGCACCTGCACCGAACCGATGAGGGCGCCGGGAACGCCAAGAATACGGTGCACGAAGGTGTCGGTGACGCTGGCGGCTGCGGCAGCGGCATGCGAGGAGGTGCGCTCGGCGTACTCGCTAATCGACTCCAGAGACTGCGCGTTGTGGGAAGACGGCTGGGAATTCATGGACCCTCTGTAGTTGCGGTGAAGTATTACGTCTGAAATTATCCCACTTTTTGCCCTCTGAACGCCCGAATACTGTGGGCGGGCTCTCGGGTGTGATTCCTTTTCAAGAGCCCGCCGAGAACATGCACCGCAGGGAACGGAGTGAACGCCACTCAAAAACCGGTTAGGAGGCGGCAGTCAGCGAACGCCCGCTGTACAGATCCACTCGCTCGCCGGTGATGGGATGCTCAAAATGCAGACTGTACGCCAGTAGTTGCAGTGGGTACTCGGGGCGGTCTGGCGCGTCGGGTAGCACCTGCGGATAGAGCACATCGCCCAGAATGGGGGAGCTGAGCATATTCAGGTGCGCCCGCAGCTGGTGCGTTTTGCCGGTGTGAGGCGCCAAATCATAGAGCGCCCATTCTCTATTCGGTTCCGCGCGCCAACCAGCAACCGCCTGCGCGCTCGGGGTAAAAGTCCGCAGAATCTTCGCGGTCGTCAGCGTATTCGGCTCCACACCCTGCGCCGCGCACTCTTGCTCAGAAAGCTGCTGAACCTGCAGCTGATCACGAATCTTCTGAATATGCGAACGCACCTGCAGGCCCTCCGCACTCAACGCCTGCTCGGCGGCGGCAGCATCGGCGGGAACCGGCGCCACGGCACGGTAAGTCTTCGACACCTGACGGTGCTGAAACATCATCTGGAAGGGGCGGCGCGCCTCCACGGTCTTGGCAAAAAGCAGCACGCCCGCGGTTGGGCGATCCAGGCGGTGAATCGGAATCAGCAGCGGGTTCTGCTCACGCACCCGCAGCTTGGTCAGCGCGGTCTGCGCAATATAGGAACCGCGCGGGGTGGTCGGCAGAAAATGCGGCTTATCAATCGCCAGCACGTGCTCATCCTCGTAGAGCACCGGCATGTCGGAGGGTAGCTGCGGCTCATCCGCAAGCTCACGGAAATACCAGATGCGCTCACCCGGCATATACGGGCTATCGCCGGTCAGAATCGTGCCGTCGTCCAGGCGCACCTCACCGGTATTAAAGCGGGCGTAAATAATCTGCGGGTCGTTCGGGTAGAAGCGCGTAATCAGGTAATCCGCAATGGTCGCCGGAGCCGTATTGTTCGGGGCGAGCTCGGCGGGGAGCTCCTCCACGCGCGGCAGGATCAGCTGAATCGGGTCGATACCGTTCTTCTGAGCCAGCGGAGGGGTCAGCAGACGGCGATGCGTGCGGCGTGCAGGCTTTGCCTGATAGGCGGGCTGTATTCCCTGCTGTGTATCGGGGTGTGCGATAGGCTGCGGGCGTGCGGTGTTCTGTGCGGGCATGGCTCTACTCTACCGCCTGGGCGGGGTAGGTTCGGAGGCAAGCTGGAGGCGTACTGAGTGAGTTGGGCTGAGCTACGTGCGGGTGGAAATATTACCGTGGGCTTGGGTGTGGGGTTGCAGAAGACAGTTTTGTCTGACACTCATGAATGTTTGTGTGAATATGTGGAATAGAAAACGAAAACTTCACAAATTTTTGAAATTATTGGACATTTAATTTAAAAAAACTACATTAATTTTACAAAAAACAGCGTTTAAGTGCGGTATTTTCGAAAATGCTGTCAAATCATAAATCAATAACCCTCAATTTAGCCCCTTTGGTTTTTCTAAGTATAAAAGATGTAAAGCAATTAAAGACATGCTAACCTGGGCACCCTACGTCATAAACGCCTTAATAAAGGCCGAAAGTAGCCTTAAAGCGGTACGATTAAGACACAGAAGTTCGATATTTCGAACGAAGGGGTCGAAATGGGACAGAAACAGCGCAAGGATGCAGAGGTTAAAGGAACACCCCCGATGACAGCGGTGCAATCGGACAATTCCAAAGCACCGGAAAATGCGATAGGAGAGGTTATGGAACATTCACAAAAGAATGCGGAGCCTCGCACCGGTGCCCTGCGTATGGAGCCGCACGAACGCGAAGAGCAAATTCTGAAAATCGCTGCAGAACATTTCGCTCGCCGCGGCGTGCTCGGTGCCTCCATGAGCGCTATCGCCCGCGATGCAGGCATTACCCGCGCCCTGCTCTACCACTACTTCCCCGGCAAGGACTCCCTGGCGGCCGCTGTCACCCGACGCGAAGCCAACGCAGTCCTTGAGGCCCTGGGCGAGCATCACGAAAACCCCGAAGAGGCGTTACGCAATGCGCTACGCACGTACTTTCTCGTTGTAGCCGGCGTTCCCACCCCCGGTGGGGAGGACTTCCCGAACAACCCTACCGACTACCTCGAATGGATGCTTGAACGCACCGGCATGCCGATTAATGACCGCACTCGCGTCATCCTCGGAGGCTGGTTGCAGCTCGTCGACTACTTCGCCATGCACGTCGTGCAGCTCAACCCCCGCGATCAGCGCACCGTTCGCTCCCGCGGGCTCGGGCTCGAAGAAGCTATCGACCTGTGCCTGGGTGCCGTTGACACCCTCACCGGCGGTTACTAGCCACCTGTCACCCTAAGAGGTAACAGGTCAGCGTAGGACTTCCCGCTCCGATGTTTGGTTATGTGCTCCACGGCAAAGGCGACGTGGACATCCGGGCGGTTACTCCTCCGCTACGCCGCTTGCGACGTGGCGGAATCCGGGAACACCACCCGGTTCGTGAGTAGGGAAACATAATGCCCCGCACCCCCTTCCGTGAGGGTGCGGGGCATTATGATGCTCAGGTTGAGGTTGAAGAAAATAGTTTTACCCTGAGGCTAAGCTTGAGGTTCTGCCCAGTCTAAATGGAACGGCGCAGCCTAAATGGAACGGCGCAGCGACAGTCCGCGAACCGTCGCGTAGAACCCCTGCGCCTGCAGTGCCGCACGCAGAGCCTCCACCGGATGCTCCACAATTTCGCTACCGGAGGCGCTCAAAGTATGGGTGCCCAAAAGCTCCACATCGTTGACCTTCTCCACCGAAATCTTCTCCGTACCACCGGCAGAGACCAGGCGCGCCAGGGCGGGGGCTGCCGCCTCCAGAAGTATCGGGTCGGTTGTGAACGCCAGCAGGGTCTTCGCGCCACGCTCCACATACAGCACCGGGGCGCCATCCACCAGCACCACGCAGGCGCCCGCCTTGCGTGCCGGACGGTGCTTCACAGTCCCCTCGTGTGCAAAGGAGGGAATCGCGGGCCAGCTCAGCGCCGCACCGTACGGGTTCGCCGGGTCGGTCGCCGCCAGTAGGGTCACCGTGAATGTGCCGTACACCTGCTCGGTATCGGTACGCTGCGGGGTGTAGGCGCTCGCACCAAAACCCTGTGTTGCACCAAAACCCTGTGGACCTGCGGGAACACTGAGGCTATCAGCGGTAGAACGTAGCAGGTCCACCGTCGCGGGGGCGGCAAACTGCGCCGCGCCCAAACCCTCAATAAAGTAGCCGCGACGCACCAGCGCACGATCCTCAGCCGCCGAATAGATCCGGTACAGCTGCGAGAACCCGCCGACAGAATCCTCCACCTGCAGACACCCGCGAGTCAGTACACCGTAGCGGTCCAGCAGCAGGTCGGCGCGTGCGAGCGCCGTAACCGTCGCCTCCACCGGCTCCTGCAACAGTGTGTCCACGCGCGAGAAGCGGCCGCTGTCCTGCGGGGCAACGGCGGGAGCGACGGCATGGAGCCCGCCGCGCAGGGAACTGTTGCGCAAAGACCGCAGACCGCGCCCGGCGGCAGGTGCAGAGTAGCCGCTGGAACCATAACTATCAGCGCCGTAGCCGCCCGCCAAGCCGTTACCCATGGAGGCGCGCGCCGCCGCAATACGACCCGCACCGCGGCGACCCACCCGCGACAGACGCGCAGGGGCCGCCGGAGTCGGATGCGCACTGCGGACGCCCGCCAGCATCGCCCGAACCGGCGCGAAACTATCGTTCGTCACCGCACCAGCCCACACCAAGCGCCACAGCGCCGCCGAAACCTCCGCCGCATCCGGGAAAGTCACCACCTGACCGGCAGGTGCCGCAGCGCTCATCAGCTGCGCCACCCGCTCACGCAGCGCCGGCACGAACAGGCCGCCGTGAGCCAGCGCCTCATGGATGGCGTGCTCCAGCGTGCCCGGAGCCTGCAGCGCCTCCCAAAGCTCGGGGTTCTCCGCGCGCAACAGTTGCTCCGGGTAGTCCTCACCCAGAGTCAGCGAGGAACTCTCGCTCAAATGCAGGCGAATCCAGCCGTCAGACTTCTGCGCGCTACCGCCGCCGAGCTGCCCGGCTCCGGTGAAGAACACCCTGCCGCTCGCCATAAGCTCGTCCAGCATGTGCGGCTGGTAGCCGGGCACGCGCGCCGGAAGAATCAGCGTCTCCAGCGCGGAAGCCGGTACGCGCACACCTGCCAGCTGGTCGATGGCGGTGAGCAGATCCTCCGTGGCGGAGGCGGAATCTTGAGCCGCATGTTCTGCGCCGTGCTCAGCCAACGGGTTGGGTGCCGCTGTGCTGAGGGGCGCCACCCTCTCGCCCACCACAGTGGTGGCGCGGCGGGAGGGCATGAACGCACCGTAGGCGCTCGCCTCCGGCAGGGTCTGAGCAACCCGCACGGATAAAGAACGAACGTTCTGCCAGGAAGGTAGGAAAACGCCATAGACCTGTGCCGATACCGGCTCAATCTCCTCACGCAACGCCGCCAGAGAACGGGCACGAATCGTGCGCAAAACCTGCGCATCCACCCACTCAACACCGGCAGACCCGGGAGTGCGCAGCACCTCGGGCAGGAACTCGCCGGAGCTCAGGCGGCGTTGCTGCTGAAGACGCTGCAACACCGGAGTCAGCACGCCCACACCCACCGGGGTCAGGCGCGAAAAATGCTCCGCCGCCTGCTGCGCCGTGAAGGGAATATGGGTGCGCGCATAGCGAGAAACCAGATCCTCCAAAGGCTCCGCGACCGGCTCCAGAAGGGCTACAGGAAGCGCCGCGGCGGGCATAATGCCCAGCCCATCGCGCAGACGCGCGGCATCCTCAACCACCGCATAGTACAGCTGCGGCTCGGCGGAACCATCGGCGGCTCCCATGTCGGCAGCTCCCATGAACGAGAACGCGCGGCGCGAGCGCACCAGCTCTTCCGCCAGCTCACGCGCCTCAGTCGTGCTGGCGTGCGCGCCGTACTCCTCGCCGGACTCTTCGCCGTAGTTTTCAGAATCCTCGGACTCGCCGAAATCTTGAGAACCGTGTGCCGCAGATTCAGTCCGCGGGTTGTCAGCCCGCAAGCGCAGGCTCAACTCCCGCGCGCTCAACGGGCCCAGCTGACGCAAAAGATCCGCCACGCCCTCCACACCGCAGGCGCGGTAACGCTCACCCGTGCGCTGCAGACGCTGCTGAGTCTGCACCAGAACCGCCGGATCCAGCAGGTCACGCAGACCGCTCGACCCCAGCAACTCAGCCAGCAACGCCGGATCCAGCGACAGCGCGGCGGCGCGACGTTCGGCGGCGGGCGCATCGCCGTCGTAGAGGTGCTCGGCAACGTACTCAAAGAGCAGAGTGCGCGCAAAAGGCGAAGGGTCGTTCGTCTCAACCTCCAGCATGGACACCGTCCGAGACTGCAACGAACGGTGCACCTGAACCAGCGCCGGAACATCGTACACATCCTGCAGACACTCGCGCGCCGTCTCCAAAAGCACCGGAAAATCAGGGTACTTACGCGCCACATCCAACAGCTGCGCCGCACGCTGACGCTGCTGCCACAGCGGGGTGCGCTTGCCCGGATCACGGCGCGGCAACAGCAGGGCACGCGCCGCATTCTCACGGAACCGAGACGCAAAAAGCGCCGAATCGCCCACGCGTTCGGTGACAATCGCCTCCAGCTCGTCCGGGTCGAAAAGGAACAGGTCAGCGCCGGGCGGCACATCCTCCACGGCGGGCAGGCGCAGAATCAAGCCGTCATCGCTCGCCATGACGGAGGCGTCCACCCCGTACTGCTCCTCAATGCGGGCGCGCACCGCCAGCGCCCAGGGCGCGTGCACCCCGTAGCCGAGTGGCGAGTGCAGGACCACGCGCCAATCGCCCAGTTCGTCGCGGTGCCGCTCTACAATCATGCGGGTGTCGGAGGGGACCGCCCCGGTGGATTCGCGCTGCTCACGCAGGTAGGCGAGCAGGTTATCGACCGCCCAGGTGTCCAGTCCGAGCTGTTCGAGTTGCTGGCGGGCGGCGGCGCTATCGGTGGCGTCCAGGCTGGAGAGGGCGCGCGTGAACGCACCCGTCTGCATGCCCAGGGCGTAGGGGCGGCCCATGCGGTCGCCGTGCCAGAAGGGCAGGCGCGCGGGCTGACCGGGTGCGGGGGAGACCCGCACCGCGTCGTGCGTAATTTCTTCGATGCGCCAACTGCTCGCGCCGAGGGTGATGACCTCGCCGGCGCGGGATTCGTACACCATTTCCTCGTCGAGCTCACCCACGCGCTTGGGGCCGCGCTCTTCATCGCCGCTGACCAGGTAGACGGGGAAGAGGCCGCGGTCGGGAATCGTGCCGCCGCTGGTGACGGCGAGGCGTTGAGCACCGGGGCGGCCCTCAATACTGCCGGAGGGGGCTTCCTCGGTGGGGGTGCGGTCCCAGATGATGCGCGGGCGCAGTTCGGCGAACTCGTCGGAGGGGTAGCGTCCGGCGAGCATTTCGAGCACGGAGTCGAAGAGGGCGCGCGGCAACTCGGCGTAGGGTGCGCTGCGGCGTAGCGCCTCGTACCAGGAGTCCACGCTGATGGGGCCCAACGCGCAGGCGGCGACGGTCTGCTGTGCGAGTACGTCCAGGGGGTTGGTGGGGATGGCAAGCGGCTCGAGGGTTCCGCTGCGCATTCCGGCGAGGGTGACGGTTGCGCCGAGCAGGTCGCCGCGGTGCTTGGGGTAGAAGAATCCGCGCGAAATTTCGCCCACGCGGTGTCCGGCGCGGCCCACGCGCTGCAGTGCGGAGGCAACCGATGGAGGCGTCGCCACCTGAACCACGAGGTCCACGTGGCCCATGTCGATGCCCAGCTCCAGGGAGCTGGTGGCGACCACGCAGCGTAGGGTTCCGCCCTTGAGCGCTTCCTCGATGAGGGTGCGCTGTTCCTTGGACACGGAGCCGTGGTGCGCGCGGGCGAGCGGTGGCACCTCGGCGATGTCGCAGATGCCTGCCGCGTAGTCTTCGGGGCTGATGCCCTGCTTTGCGAGCACGCGGTGTAGGTGAATATCGTTGAGTGCCGCGGTGAGCTTTTCTGCTAGTCCGCGCGAGTTAACGAAAACAATCGTAGAACGGTTGTTCTCGATATGGTCTACGATGCGCTCCTGCACGCGCGGCCAGATGGAGGTCTCGGGGCGCTCGCTATCGGGGGTGTCTCGCAGCGCCTTTTCGTGCAGTGCCCCTTCTCGCAATGCCTCTTCCGAGATGGTGAGCGTATTTTTGGGCGCGGCGGTATCGCCCTGTCGCGCCGGGTTTGTCTGCCCGGTTTCTTGCGCGGGTTCCTGCACTGGGTTTGCTTGCTCGATTTCCTGCCCGGGGAACACGCCAATGGCGTCTTCGAGCGTGTAGGGAGCGCTTGCCGGGATGTCTACGGCACTAGAGATAGGCTGCGCCGCACTTACCGGCGAGCTCGTAGAAGCTGAGCCTCCGCCTCCCTGCATCTCTGAGGGCGCGTAGAGCCCCTGCCCGTAGTCGTTGGCACCTCCGAGTGCCGCCATATCGGGTACGGGCACGCTCAGGCGCAGGTCCCATTCTTTGGCGACCGGGCGGCTCATGATGGTTACCGGCTGAATGCCGCCGAGGAAGCGGGCGACCGCCTCCGGGTTTTCGACGGTTGCGGAGAGCCCAATGCGCTGTGCAGGCTTTTCGAGGAGCGCGTCGAGGCGTTCGAGGGAGACCGCCAGGTGTGCGCCGCGTTTGGTGGCGGCGAGGTTGTGAATCTCGTCCACGATCACGGTGGTGACGCCCGCGAGGGTGTTGCGGACGGCGCTGGTGAGCATGAGGTAGAGGGATTCGGGGGTGGTGATGAGAATGTCGGGCGGGTTGCTGATGAGTTGGCGGCGTTCGCGTGCGGGGGTGTCGCCGCTGCGCACACCCACGCTGATGTTCGGTTCGCCCGTGTTGTTTCCGCTCAGGCGCGTGATTCCAGTCAGTGGTGCGCGTAGGTTGCGTTCGACGTCGGCGCCGAGTGCTTTGAGGGGTGAGATGTAGAGGATGCGCGTGCCGCCTGCGGTTCCGGCTTCGTGTTCGCGGTGCAGGGCGTCGAGTGCCCAGAGGAAGGCGGCGAGGGTTTTGCCGGAGCCGGTGGGGGCGATGATGAGGGTGTTGTTGCCGTTGCGGATGCTCTCCCAGGCGCCTTCTTGGGCGGCGGTGGGTGCGCTGAAGGTAGCGCGGAACCAGTCGCGTACGGGGGTGGAGAAGTGGGAGAGTGCGTCGGTCATGTATCTATTATGGCGGGGTTTATGGTGTGCGCCTCTTGAATTGTTGGGGGTTGGGGGAGGAAGATGTGCTTGACAGTGTCTCTACAGAGTATGTAATGTTTTACCCGTAAAGTAATCGACTGAGAGAACAACACAAAGGAGCACCACCATGACCCGCCTGACTGAAGAACAGCTCATCAGCCTCTTCCACGAGCCGCGCACCGTCTCCTCCTTCACCGAGGAACCCGTCACCGACGAGCAGCTGCGCCGCATCCAGGAACTGACCTACTACGGCCCCACCGCCTTCAACAGCCAGCCCCTGCGCATCACCTGGGTCAAGAGCCCTGAGGCACGCGAGCGCCTCGTCGCACACCTGGCAGACGGCAACAAGGCAAAGACCCAGGCGGCACCGGTGACCGCAATCCTCTCCGCAGACGCAAACTGGGTAGAGCACGCCGACACCTTCAACCCCAACGCTGCCGGCTTCATCAAGGGCTTCTACACCACCGAGGAGCTCGCCACCCCCGCCGCTGAGCTGAGCGCTCACCTGCAGGCAGGCTACTTCATTACCGCAATCCGCGCCCTCGGCCTGGATGCCGGCCCCATGACCGGCGCAGACTTCGCCGGCATCAAAAAGGAATTCTTCGCGGACAACGCAGAGATCCCCTTCCTGATCGTCAACCTCGGCCACGGCGAGGCTCCCGCATACCCGCGCGGTGCACGCTTCAGCCACGATGAGGTTACTCGCTCCCTCTAAGAGCGCGCAGCTATGGTATGACTAAAGCTAAACCCTAGATTCAGACTTATAGACAGCTCAAGGGCGGTTCCCCATCACGGGGAACCGCCCTTGAACTATATGTGCGTTATACGCGCCGGTTTCTTAACCCTGAAATGCCGCGTTAGCGGGCACCAAACTGACCCACCGACAGCTGCGGAACAGACGAGGAACACGCGGTCGTATCCAGCGGAACAATCACGCCACCGGAACCGGAGGGAAGACCCACCAGGAAGCCCTGAACCGGGCGGCTACCACATGCGTCACCGAAGCGTGCCGGGTACACCGAACGCAACACCGCGGTGGTGCTATCGCCGGGGTTGAGGGTCACGCCCGCAGAGTTCATGTACTCATCAGAGGTGGAAGCCTCACGACCGATCCAGGTGCCCGAAGGACCCGCATGCACCACGCGCGGGTAGCCGCGCAGGGTGCAGGAAGAATCCGAAGAATTCTGGAAGTACAGGGTGTAGTTTCGGGCGCCGGGGGAGCCATCTCCAATGGACACCGAAATGTTCAGGTCGTCCAGATCGCACTGGCCGGGGCCTTCAGCAGTGTTGTTGGAGGAGTTCGAAGAACGATCCGAGGAATTCGACGAGTTTGACGAATTCGATGAGCTCGACGAACGTGAAGACTCCGAAGAATGGGAGGATCCGTTCGACGAATGAGAACCCGACTGTGAAGACGAGTTTGAGCTCTTCTGGGAATCCTGCTGAGAATCTGCAGAGTCGTCTGACTTGTTCTGCTCGGAACCCTCGTGGGAGGACCCAGAAGAGTGAGAGTCCGAGTTCTGCTTCGACTCGTGAGTCTCAGCATGGGAAGAAGACTCGGAGTGCTCAGAGGAAGAGCCGTGGTTCTCCGCATCGGGAGAGTTCACCACGGTAATAGAGCCCGGGGTCACCGAAGAGGTAGCCCCGTCAGAAGCTACTCGAATCGTGCCGGGCTTGACCGAAGCCGAAGCACTCGGCTGCGCCGAGGTGCCTTCAGCTTCCTGACCGGCCTGGGACGCGCCGCATCCGCTGAGCGCTAGCACGCCGCAGAGGAGGGTGGTTGATGCGAGTACCTGAGCCGATTTAAACATGATTACATCGCCGCCTGCATTTGGATTTCTGCTCCGTCCATACCGGGGGCGTACTCGACCTGGCAGCACAGGCGGGAGTACTCGTTGGCGACGTCATCGACCATGTCGAGCAGGTCCTGCTCAGCTTCGGTGCGCTCACCGGAAGCTTCGAAGTGCTCGGGGTCGATGAAGCCGTGGCAGGTAGCGCAGGATGCGTTACCACCGCAGGTTGCGAGGACCGGCACACCGTTAGCCTGGAGGGTTTCCAGGAGGGTGTGGTGGTCTTCCCACTGAATGTCGTAGTTTACGCCTGCTTCGTCAGTGACCTTAATCGTTACGCCCATGCGTTCTCCTTCTTCTGTAGTGATGCGTTTCTATTGTAGAGGTAGGGGCTGTTAATCACCGTACTTTGTGGCGCATCCCCAACCCTACCGTCACGCATATCACGGGAACGCATATTAATTTTTATGCTGAATAGCATGTATGTATTGCCCCCAGTCTACCCCGTATTGCCCTGACAATGCGGGATATTGGTGCTAATGAATACTGCCCCCAGATGCAAAGACATGCTGGGGGCAGTATAAAGAACCGGCACGCAGGGGCGCTTTAACGGTGACGAAGACCTACTTTGATTCCTTCTCCGCAGTCTTCTCGGTGTCCTGCTTTTCTGCGCTGTGGTTATCGGCGTTCTGGACGCTTCCTCCGGGGCCGCGCACAATACCGCGTACACTATCGCGCGGATCGGCGTAGCGCAGGTCGATACCGAAGGTATTGCGGATTTGGCGTGCCGAGTTCAGGTGCCAACGCTGCGAATCCGACGGAGTCACCGAGGTGACCGCCTTCTGACCCGGAGCCAGCTTCTCGTGGCGAATATCGTAGTGCTTACCGCCCATGGTGATGGTGAAGCCGTGCTCCTGCAACAGCTGCACGAACGCATCCACATCGTGCGGGATCTTGCGGCCGCGCTGCCTCTTTGTGCCGCTCATCCTCGGCTGCGACTCGAAGGGGTTGCGGCTGGGCGCGGTGCCGCGGCTAATACGGATTACCTGCTGGTCGGAGTGCGAGAACTCCACCTGGTAGCCGTTGAGCGAGTACACGGTGCGGCTACTGCCGGGAATCGGGCGGCGGTCCTCGGCCTCATCCAGGATGCGGGCAATGTACTCGCCGGTCAGGCCGAGCGCCTTCAGCTGTGCCTGAGCATCGGGGGAGAGCTGGTAGCCTCCAGCGAGAGCCTGCAGCGGGCGTAGCGCGAGAACTTCGGCGGTCAGGGGGTTGAGCACCACCTGGTAGCCTTCCTCTTCATGCGTGTAGAGGGTGACTTCGCGGCCGTAACGGTTCTCCTGCGCGCTTTCTTGAACCACCGTGCTTACAGGGGATTCGATGATGTCCAGCAGCAGCTCGTAGGTGAGCCCGTGGCGCATCATGTAATCCATGACGCCGGGGAGCACGCCGTAGATGCGGCGGCGCGGCGGCACGTCACCGTAGAATTCCTTCTCGATGCGCGCGGCAATACGCTGGTTCTCCAGCGGCACCTCGGTCAGCGGAATGAGGCGCTGATTGGAGGGGCGAATCTTGGCGCGTGCGGCGGCGGGCTTGGGCGCCTGACGGTATGCGTCCACGAGTGCCTGCTGCTGCTCCATGAATTCCTGGGCAATGAGCGGTAGGAGGGTGAAGTAGAGCTCTGCCGCTTCGGGCTTGAGCGCGCCGTTCTCATCGAGTAGGGAGGCGCCATCCTTGGAGAGCAAATCCCACGGCTTATCGCTTGCAGTGTTCTCTTCGGAGCCCTGCTCATCGCGGTAGCTATAGGCGGCGAGGGAGGCAAGCTCCTGCAGACGAACGTACACCTCGAGAGGAATAGTGATCTGCTTAGCGGACATTATTTCTCCTCCTCGGTGGTGTTTTCTGCCTGGGCTGCCTTATCTTCTGCCTGTTTCGCCAGGGTGTTGCTGAGCTCTTCGAGCTGTGCCTTGCGCAGGTTCTCCGCGTGCAGAACATGGAAATCCGGGGTCTTCGCCAGGGCAAGAACGGTCCGCTCATCGGGCGAAACCGCAATTTCCAGACCCTGCGCCGCGTAGATGCGGGTCCAGCCTTCAGCCATGCGCACGCTCTCGGGGCTGCTCAGTGCCTGAAGCATCAGGTCGAAAACGAACGGCGGGTTCTTCTTCAGGAAGGTCCGGGCGCGCTCGCTGAATTCGAGCTCCAAGGCGTTGAGCGAGGTGTATTCGCCCTGAGCCAGGGATGCCTGTACCGCTTCGTTGTATTCGGCGTCGTATTCGTCAATGACGGTGATAACTTCGGCGGAGGCGGTGTTTACGTCCACTCGGTAGTCGTCGTGGGTGAAGCGAATCGTCCAGTCGTTGAGGCGTTCTGCCGCGCCTTCACGCAGGATGGTGCGCACGAGCTCTTCGCTGATATTTTCTCGTTCGAGGCGGGCGCGTAGGCTCGGGCGCAGACGGTAGCTGCGTTCGCGGTCCTCGGCGGTAATGGCGCGAGGTACGGCGGCTACCGGTTCTGCTGCCGGAGTGCTCGGGGTGGGTGCGGCAGGCATCGGTGCACCCGGTTCCGGTGCAACGGGTTTCAGCGCAGCGGGCTTCGGCGCGCTCGGCTTGGGAGTTGCGGGTGCGCCCGGTAGGGACTGGCTGAGTACGGGCGACTCTTCAACAGGTGCCTGCTCGCTAGATACTGCCGTATGGGTAGCTTCTGCGGCTTCGGCAGCTTGTTGGCGGGCACGCAGACCCTCCAGGTACTCTTCGATGCGCGGCGGTCGGTAGGTTAGCGTGGACTTGCGGAACATACCGGGGGAGGGAGCACCGGGAGTCGGGGCCGCAGGCTTCGGCACAGCGGGCTTGGGTGCTGCAGGTTTCGGCACAGCGGGCTTGGGCGCTACGGGAGCAACCGTGGTGGGCGTCGGAACCGTCTCTTCTGTAGTCGCCTCTGCGGGTGCCTCCACGGGCGCTTCTTCCGGCACGCTGGGAGCCGATGCGGGAGCCGGGGCGGGAGCCGGGGCGGGTGCCTGTGCCGCGCGGGCGGCAAAGAGCGCGGGGGAAGGCGCGGGCTTCGGGGCTGCAGGCTTGGGCGCAACAGAAGCACTCACTTCCGTACCCTCAACTACTGCAGGTTTGGCGGGGCTAGTTTCAACATCAGCCGTAGGCTCTACAGTATTTTCAGCTGACTGCTCTTGCAACTCGCCCTGTTCCTCATCAACAGGCTCTTCCTCACCGCGGCGTAGGGCGGCAACGAGTTCCTGACGGGAAGTATAAGGAATGATTTCCTCGGGAGAGTCGATATATCGGGGGAAATTCTCGTAGAGAATCTTCGCCGCGGCCTCAAAGAGCTTCTCCGCGGTGGTGTTGGTGGCGGGTGCGCAGGGGCAGAGGATCTCCTGGCGCTGCGCGTCGTAGAGGGACCAGTGGGCGCATCGTTCGGTGGGCGGGAAGTAGTCGAGTGTTCCCAGGTCGGCTATATCGATGAGCGCACCTATCAGGGACTGCGGAATGGATAGCTGTGCCATAGTGCTCCTTCGCGTTGTATGCTCTCCAGCCTATGTGTGGAGGGTCTTCTTTCCATCCTAGGCGTTTTTTTGGCGGGTGTGCCCCGGAGCACGTCATCTGGGAGCGTAAATCTGTGGATTCACAGGTTGAGGCGCACTTTTGGGCGCGGCGTTAGTCGGTGGAGCGTCCTTGCTCCACCTTTATACAGGTATCACTGCGTGCTGTAGCTTCTATACGTCGTAGTTTCTAGATAACGTCTGCCGTGTGCGTGGTCGCCTGTGCTGGGTCCGGCGCTTTCGGCGGGGCATTTTCTGATTTATGGGGATACAAAAAATCCCCGGTTCCGAAGAACCGGGGATTGTTGGTGCGCCCGAAGGGATTCGAACCCCCAACCTTCTGATCCGTAGTCAGATGCTCTATCCGTTGAGCTACAGGCGCATGTTCCTCGCTTCGGATTTCTTCAACCCGTCGCGGCAACAGGTACTACTATACGGATGTCCTTGGATGTGTGCAAGCCGAAAAACTCGAAATTTACCCAAAATCCCCTCCGCAGGGATCGAAAGCACCCCGTTTTACCGCATGATTCCGGGGTTTTTGTGCTCGCAAAATTTTTTCAAAATATTTTTGTTCCGACCCAAAACTGGCGCTGCAGGTCCCTGAAATCCCCGAAGGATTCCGCCGTGCGCCCTAAAAATCCTTTACAGAAATCCTCTCGTACTCTAAGAATGTGATGCGCAGAACGTAAGAAATGGCGTCATAGAAAGCTCTGCAGACCATTAATGCGTTATTCTGTAAGCATCACGAGGAAGTGGAGACTGTCCAAGCGTGCATATTTACCATTATTTGCACGCTTGTAGTGTTTAACTGCTTCTTTGTTACCGCAGACCTATCCGGATCAACGTAGTATCCGGGCCACCAATCGAAGGGGAAAACGTCAATGGCTGACACCTCAACTCGTACTCTCTCTGCTGAGCTCGAAAAGGAGCTGCAGAGCGCACCCACTACCCACCAGGGCCTTCTGGACTGGGTTCGCGAAGTTGCGGCCCTGACCCAGCCCGCACACATCTACTGGGTCGATGGCACCCAGGAAGAATACGACCGCCTCGCTCAGGAACTGGTCGACGCTGGCACCTTTGTTCGCCTGAGCGATCACGAATTCCCGAACTCTTACGCAGCTTTCTCCGATCCTGACGACGTTGCACGTGTCGAGGAGCGCACCTTCATCTGCTCCGAGACTGAAGAAGGCGCAGGCCCGACCAACAACTGGCGCGACCCCGTCGAAATGAAGCAGACCCTGACCGGTCTGTTCGAGGGCTCCATGCGCGGTCGTACCATGTACGTCATTCCCTTCGTCATGGGCTCCCTGAAGGCTAAGAACCCCAAGATTGCTGTTGAGCTCAGCGACTCCGCATACGTTGTCTGCTCCATGCGCATCATGGCAACCATCGGTAAGGACGTTCTTGCCAAGCTGAACGAGACCAACGGCTTCTTCGTCAAGGCTCTGCACTCTGTCGGTGCACCCCTGGAGCCCGGTCAGGAAGATGTTCCCTGGCCTTGCAACCCCGAGAAGTACATCGTCCAGTTCCCCGAGACCCGCGAAATCTGGTCCTTCGGCTCCGGTTACGGCGGTAACGCACTGCTCGGTAAGAAGTGCTACGCACTGCGTATCGCATCCGTCATCGGCCGCGACGAGGGCTGGATGGCAGAGCACATGCTCATCCTGAAGGTCACCAACCCCGAGGGCAAGGTTCGCTACATCTCCGCAGCGTTCCCCTCCGCATGTGGCAAGACCAACTTCGCAATGATGGAGCCCACCATCGACGGCTGGAAGGCTGAGATGGTCGGCGACGACATCGCATGGATTGAGTTCGACGAGAACCACCAGGCACGCGTGGTCAACCCCGAGGCTGGCCTGTTCGGTGTGGCACCGGGTACCGGTTACTCCACCAACCCGAATGCTATGAAGGCTATTGCTAAGGGCAACACCATCTTCACCAACGTTGCACTGACTGACGACGGCTCCGTCTGGTGGGAGGGCAAGACCGACGAGGCTCCCGCTCACCTGATTGACTGGACCGGTAAGGACTGGACCCCCGAGTCTGGCCGCCCGGCAGCTCACCCGAACTCCCGCTTCTGCACCCCCGCATCCCAGGTCGACATGCTCGCTCCCGAGTACTACGACCCCGAGGGTGTGCCGTTGAGCGCTATCGTTCTGGGTGGTCGCCGCAAGACCACCATCCCGCTGGTTTCTGAGTCTGAGAGCTGGGAGCAGGGCGTGTTCCGCGCTGTCACTCTGTCCTCTGAGACCACTGCGGCTGCTAAGGGTGCCGTCGGCGTGATTCGCCGCGACCCGATGGCTATGCTGCCCTTCATCGGTTACAACGCTGGTGACTACTTCAAGCACTGGATTGACCTGGGCAAGAAGCACGGCGCTGAGAACATGCCGAAGGTCTACTACGTCAACTGGTTCCGCCGCACCCCCGACGGTGGCTTCGCATGGCCCGGCTTCGGCGAGAACTCTCGCGTTGTGAAGTGGATCTTCGACCGCCTGGACGGCAAGGCTGGCGGCGAGGAGACCTTCCTGGGCACCGTTCCCGCCAAGGAAGACCTGGACCTGACCGGTCTGGAGATCTCCGAGGAGGAGCTGAAGGCTGCTCTGGCTGTCTCGAAGGACGAGTGGGCTGCTGAGCTGCCCGGCATCGACGAGTGGCTGGCTAAGTTCGGCGACAAGCTTCCCGCCGAGGTTCGCGAGCAGCGCGATGCTCTGGCAAAGGCCCTGGAGGACTAATCCTTCGAAGGAACTAAAACTCTTCGCTGAGCCGTATGGTTGAGCGTTTGGAAGGGGTGGAATCTCACTGTGAGGTTCCGCTCCTTCCTTCCTTTTATGGGAAGGTTTTGAATCCCCGTCAGATGGGAACCGCCGAGTTTCTCTTGGAGCTATGAGTGTAAGGCTATGCAGTCTACTTGTTCTTGAGAAATACTCTAAAGACATTGGGAGGGTGGCGAGAATACGATAGTGGGTAATCCTGATTTCTTGCACTCTCACTGCACCGATACAATGCCAATGTAAGATTTTGAGCGCTCTGTGCCTTGGCTGGTTCGGAGCATTTGTTGCCGTTGATGTAGAAGCGGCGGTATCACGAGAAAGATAGAAGGAGTATCCATGCGTTTGACAGCATTCTCGGATGTCTCGCTCCGCGTTCTGATGCTCCTGTCTGCCCTGGAGCCCGGTCAGAAGCTTTCTACCCAGAAGATTGCTGAGGGAGTGGATACCCCCTACAACCATGTGGCGAAGGCTGTGGCCTTCCTCGTGAACATGGGTTATTTGGATTCGACCCGCGGTCGTTCCGGCGGCGTTATGCTCTCGGATGCGGGCCGCTCTGCGACCGTCGGCACTGTTCTTCGTGCTACTGAGGGCGATATCCCCATGATTGAGTGCGAGGATGAGAACGGTCACTGTCCCCTCGATAAGTTCTGCCGCCTGCGCAATGTTTTGGCGAAGGCTCGTGAGGCGTTCTACGCATCGGTTGATTCGGTCATCATTAGCGAGTTGACCGCTGGTGCGCGCCCTGTTGGTCCGGTATTTGTGGAGCTAGGCTTCGCGCCTCCGGAGAATGCGCTGACTGTGCGCTAAATCGTTGACCCGATAACTTTTTAGTATGTGTGGAGCTTTCTAATAGGAGGCTCCACCCTATTTTTTATGGCGCTTTATCTGCCGGTATGGGGGTGGATTGCTGTGTGCGGTGTGCTTGCGGGGTCCTTTTGGGAGGGTCTTTTTACCTCTTGACGTACAGCGAGCAGTGTTCGGTTGAATCTAAAATTTGTGCAGTAAATGCAGAATATTGCAAATTTGCTTTTCAAATGCAGAAAATGTGACCATATTCATTTTTGCACCACACTGCATACTTTCCTGGGTAAATATATTTTCACTCCGGTATTTTTATACATGTTTCCAGGCTGGTCACTCGCCGATTGTAGAAGTGCGGCTGAAAATATATAGTGTGACGCGCAACTCTATCTTTGAGTCAGGGTGAACCATAAGTCGCATCCACAGTGCCAAATAACCCTCAGAGCATGACCTGCACACAGCGCAAGCACCCCGCAAAATGCTACGGTAAGGGTGCTTTATAAACACTTCGTCACCAACTGAGCTGTCCGAGTGAACGCCCCAGCATCACACATATCAAGGGCATCATCACAACGACCAGGTGACCACACAGGAAGAAGGCAAGACATGCTCTCCGAGAAGTCCCGCCCCATTATTGAGGCAACGCTGCCCATCATTGCTGAGCGCATCAACGACATCACCCCCGACTTCTACCGTCGAATGTTCGCCGCTCGCCCCGACCTGATGGACGGCATGTTCTCCCGCTCCTCCCAGCTCGAAGGCACCCAGCCCCGCGCACTTGCAGGCTCCATCGCTGTGTTCGCTTCCTACATCGTTGAGCACCCGGACTCCTACCCCGACGAAGTCCTCTCCCGCGTTGCTCACAAGCACGCCTCCCTGGGCCTGAAGGAAGAAGAGTACCCCACCGTCTACAAGTACCTCTTCGAGGCAATCGCCGCTAACCTCGGCGATCTGGCAACCCCCGAAATCGTTGAGGCATGGACCGAGGTCTACTGGCTCATGGGCAACGCCCTCATCAAGCTGGAGAAGGGCCTGTACGCTTCCCAGGCAAACGACGTCATGTTCGCACCCTTCAAGCTCGTTGACCGCAAGGAGACCGGCGAGAACGTCGTCGTGCTGACCTTCGAGCCCGCCGACGAAACCCCCATGACCGAGTCCAAGGGCGGCCAGTACATCTCCATCGTAGTTCCCGCACGTGACGGTCTGCGCCAGGCACGCCAGTACACCCTGCTGCCCAGCGAAAAGAACCAGCGCCGCATCGGTGTGAAGCTCGACCCCAACGGCGAGATGACCTCCATCCTGCACGAACTGAAGATCGGCGACGTCGTCGAGATCTCCAACCCCTACGGTGACCTGACCCTGGAAGGCTTCGGCAACCCCGAGGCACCCCTGTACCTCTTCTCCGCAGGTATCGGCACCACCCCCATGCTCAGCTTCCTCTCCGAGCTGATTGAGAAGGGCTCCCAGCGCCCCGTAACCGTAGTTCACGCGGACCGTAGCCTGGACACCTGGCCCCTGCGCGAAGAGCTCACCGAGCTCGTCAACAAGCTGCCCAACGCACGCCTCATCTCGTTCATCGAGGGTGAGGGCGGCGACTTCGCCGGCCGTGTCGACGTGTCCAAGCTGGACGTGCCCTCCGACGCTAACGTTTACCTCTGCGGCCCGCTGCCCTTCATGCAGGGCGTACGCTCCGCACTGGTGGAGGCAGGCGTCCCCGGCAAGAACATCAACTACGAGATCTTCGGCCCCGACCAGTGGATGCTCCACGACCAGGCTCGCGAAGCGTAAAAACCCCGTAAGCCGGCTCGTCCGCTAGGTTCCTTAAACCCGGCTAGGTTCTCCTCTTAGACAGAAGAACCTAGCCGGGTTTTTAGAACTCAAACTAAAAAGTCCCGCCCCGCAGACGAATCTGCGGGGCGGGACTTTTTAGTAGCTAGCTAGCGCTTAGCCCTGGCGAACCAGAGCCAGAACCTCGTCACGGACGCGCTCCATAGTCGCAACATCCGGTGCCTCAAGGTTCAGGCGCAGGAAAGGCTCGGTGTTCGAAGGACGCAGGTTAACCCACCAACCCTCTTCGGTGTTGGTGAAGGTGGTGCCGTCAGAGTCCTCAACAACCACGGGAGCGTTAGCGTAGTGTGCACGAACGCGGTCCACAGCTGCAGCCTTGTCTTCCAGCTCGGAGTTAATCTCACCGGAAGCAACGTACGGGGAGTACTTCGCGCTGATCTCGGAGAGGGGCTTGTCGCCGCCACCCAGAGCAGCCAGCACGTGCATTGCAGCGAGCATGCCGGTGTCTGCGTTGAAGAAGTCCTTGAAGTAGTAGTGAGCGGAGTGCTCGCCACCGAAAACGCCGTTCTCCTCAGCCATGACAGCCTTGATGAAGGAGTGGCCCACGCGGGTCTTCACTGCGCGGCCGCCCAGCTTCTCAACCAGCTCAGGAACAGCCTTCGAAGTAATCAGGTTGTAAATGATGACGGGCTCTTCATTGCCCTCAGCCTTCGCACGAGCAATCTCGCGCTCAGCAACCAGAGCGGTCACAGCCGAAGGAGTAACGGGCTCGCCCTTCTCGTCGATGACGAAGCAGCGGTCAGCGTCGCCGTCGAATGCCAGACCAATGTCGGCACCGTGCTCAACAACAGCCTTCTGCAGGTCAACCAGGTTAGCCGGCTCCAGCGGGTTAGCCGGGTGGTTCGGGAAGGTACCGTCCAGCTCGAAGTACAGGGGAACAATTTCCAGGGGCAGGCCCGGCAGGATGGTGTCGCCCAGAACAGCGGGAGTGGTCATACCACCCATGCCGTTACCAGCGTCAACAACAACCTTCAGGGGGCGGATGGAAGACAGATCAACCAGCTTGCGCAGGTACTCTGCGTAAGGCTTGAGAATGTCCTTCTCAGAAACGGTGCCGACCTTCTCCACCGAAGGAATCTCGCCCGAATCCAGGTACTTCTGAGCCAGATCGCGAATATCGAACAGACCGGACTCGGAAGACAGGGGAACAGCGCCAGCCTTAGCCATCTTCATGCCGTTGTACTCTGCGGGGTTGTGGCTAGCGGTGAAGGTAACACCGGCAGCGTTCTCAACGCCACATGCGAAGTACAGAACGTCAGTGGAGATCAGGCCGATCTTCTCAACATTTGCACCGCGAGCGGTTGCACCCTGGGCGAATGCATCCATGAATTCGGGGGAGGAGGGGCGCATGTCGCCACCGACCAGGATGGTCTGGCCCTCCAGGCCCAGAATATCTACGAAAGCCGCGCCAGTGGCACGAACAGTCTCTGCGGTAATGGTCTCGCCGACAATGCCACGCACGTCGTACGCTTTGAATGAGTCATGTAGATTAATAGTAGTCACGCCTTTTATTTTAGCGGTAAAGAAGTGTAATTAGCCTCTATAATGGGCAGGTAAAACCTTATAAATTCTGCTGAATGTATGGGTTTTTTATCACGTCACTTGCTTCAAACAACTCACGTCGAGAGGTATTTTCCCCCATGGGTGAGATTTTTTCCCTAAAAAACCAGATTCAGAATTATGCGTGGGGCTCCCGCGAAATTCTCGGACGCATGCGTGGCGTGCCTGTCCCCACCGAACAGCCTGAGGCTGAGGTGTGGGTTGGCGCGCATCCGGCTGCACCTTCCCGTGCCACCGTTGATGGCACTGAATCCCCGCTCAACGAGCTGATTGTGGAGAACCCCTCCCGTTTCCTGCGCCCGGACCGTACCTCCGACTGGTTCCCCTTCCTCTTTAAGATTCTTGCGATTGATGCGCCGCTGTCCATTCAGGTGCACCCCACCCCCGAGCAGGCTATTGCCGGCTTCGAGGATGAGCAGGCACGCGGCATCGCGATTGACGCGCCGCACCGCAACTACAAGGACCGCTACTCCAAGCCTGAAACCGTCATCGCCCTGACCCAGATGCGCGTGCTCACCGGTGTGCGCACCTCCGAGCAGCTGGCAGAACTTGCCGAGGCGTTCAAAGCGGACTGGCTGGCAGAGCGTGTGGAGCTAACCCCCAAGCAGCTGCTGACTGAGATTATTCGCATGCCCGAAGAGACCGCCACCGCGGCTGTTGAGCAGCTCGTTGAGGCGGCGGCACAGCTGACCGGCTCCGACAACGCACGCATCGCTGACGCAGCTGAGCTCGTGCAGATCGTTGCCGGCAAGTACCCCGGTGACCGCGGTCTGCTCGTCGCCTTCGTCATGAACCTGGTTCACCTGGCACCGGGCGAATCCGCCTTCACCCCCGACGGTCAGGTGCACGCCTACGTCTCCGGTACCGCCATTGAGCTGATGAACCCATCCGATAACGTGATGCGCGCGGGCCTGACCGCAAAGCACATCGACACCGAGGAGCTCATCAAGGTGCTCGGCGAGGGCCAGGATGCACCCGTTATTCAGCGTCCCACCCCCGAGAATGCACCCGTCGGCACCTACGCCATGTGGGACGAGCGCATGAGCGTGACCCGCATCCGCGTTGAAGAGGGCAAGCCGCAGGAATACACCTTCGAGGGCATTAGCGCCGCGCTGAGCGTATCCGGCAAAATCACTATTCACGCAGCAGATGGCAACGGCACCGAAGAGTTCGTTCTGGGCGCCACCGAGTCGGTACTGCACGTGGGTGAGCCCTCGGCGGCAACTCTGAGCGGTAATGGCGAGCTGTACATCGCTTCTTATGTTTAGGAAATAATCCTCGATAACTAAAACTTCTAGACAGTTATAACTAGCCAGATATAAGGAGTGTCGAAAGATACTTCAAGACTGGCACATAATAAAGAATCCACGTTCTTCCCTGTATCTATTCAGGCCGGGGGAGACGTGGATTTTTTATGCCCCGAATATGGGATGCAGGGGATATTTTTGTGTCTACCCTGCACAGTGTGTTCTGGGTAACCTATAATTGCTCTTATAAATATGCGTGTACCTGTGCCTTTATGCACCTCTTCATTGGGTGCGCAGCCCCAAACCACTAGGAGAACACCGTGAAGATCATCCTCACCGTCACAGGCATCGACCACGAAGGCATTATTGCCGCCGTGACCGCAACCCTCGCCGAGCGCAAGGTCAACGTCCTCGACGTCTCCCAGACCATCATGGGCGAATACTTCACCATGATTATGCACTGCTCCTTCGACGAAGAGCAGCAGAACCTCATCGACCTGCAGGAAGCCATGGTTGGTGTCGAACACGAACAGAAGGTCCAGATTCGCATCCAGGCAGAATCCATCTTCAAGGCAATGCACACCATCTAGGTGGCCACCATGATGAATGACAATATTCTTGAAACCATCCGAATGATCGAGGAGCAGAAGCTCGACATTCGCACCGTCACCATGGGCATCTCCCTGCTCGACTGCGCCGACTCCGACGGCGAGGTAGCCCGCCGCAAGATTTACGACAAGATCACCAGCCGCGCGGCAAACCTCGTCAGCGTTTGCGAAGGTATCGAAGCCGAACTCGGCATCCCGATTGTCAACAAGCGCATCGCCGTCACCCCCATCGCACTGGTGGCAGGCGCCTCCAACGATGAGGACTACGTGGAGTTCGCCCGCACCCTCGACGCAGCTGCTAAGGCAGTCGGCGTGAACTTCGTCGGTGGCTTCAGCGCTCTCGTCGACAAGGGCATGACCCCCGCCGATGAAAAGCTGATTCGCTCCATCCCGCGAGCGCTCGCAGAAACCGATGTGGTCTGCTCCTCCGTAGACATTGGATCTTCCCGCGCCGGCATTAACATGAGCGCCGTCAAGCTCATGGGTGAAACCATCCGCGCCACCGCAGACCTGACCGCGGACGCACACGGCTTCGGCTGCGCCAAGCTCGTCGTCTTCGCGAACGCCGTCAGCGACAACCCCTTCATGGCGGGCGCATTCCACGGCGTGCAGGAGGCAGACACCACCATCTCCGTAGGTGTCTCTGGCCCCGGCGTGGTACACCGCGCCCTGCTGAAGGTCCGCGGCGAATCCTTTGACACCTGCGCCGAAGAAATCAAGAAGGCAGCCTTCAAGATTACCCGCGTCGGTCAACTGGTCGGTACCCTCGCCGCTGAACGCCTTGGCGTGCAGTTCAACATTATCGACCTCTCTCTGGCACCCACCGCAGAGATTGGCGACTCGGTCGCACACATCCTCGAAGAGATGGGTCTGGAAACCGTCGGTACCCACGGCACTGTTGCGGCCCTCGCGTTGCTCAACGACGCGGTGAAGAAGGGCGGCCTCATGGCGTGCTCGAACGTCGGTGGCCTCTCCGGGTCCTTCATCCCGATCTCTGAGGACATCGGCATGATTGAATCCGCAGCCGCCGGACACATCAGCCTCGACAAGCTTGAAGCGATGACCGCCATCTGCTCGGTGGGTCTGGACATGGTCGCGGTTCCCGGCGATACCCCCGCCGCCACCCTCGCAGCAATGATTGCCGACGAAGCAGCAATCGGTGTGATGAACCACAAGACCACCGCGGTCCGCGTCATCCCGGCGGTTGGTCTGGGCGTAGGCGACATGGTTGAGTTCGGCGGCCTGCTCGGTCGAGCACCCGTCATGCCCACCCACACCCCCAGCGCGGAGGCGTTCATCGCCCGCTGCGGTCGTATTCCGTCGCCGGTTCACGGTTTCCGCAACTAACCTCTAAGGGCACTGCGAACCAATAGAAATGGGGAGGAACCGAAGATCATCTCTTCGGTGCCTCCCCATTTTGTGTTGTATTGAAGATCCAAAGACGCTTGTTCGAGCGTTTCTAGTACACGAAGCGGCTCATCAACGCCTCAAGCGCCAGACGCGCATTCGCATTTGTCTTCAGGCGACGCAGAGTCAGCTCGACCGCCTGCACATCCTCCAGCAGTTGCTGGGCGGAACGGCGGGTGCAGAACGCCTCCAGAGGCTCTCGCAAATGCTCATTGACCAGCGGAGCCTGCGCAGACAGAGCCACCGTCAACGCATCACGCAGAACCGTCTGAACCTGAGCCACAGAACGCAACAGCGTATCGGAGGAAACACGCTTAGCGCGGCGCTTCTGTTGCTCCTCCAGGCGGCGAACCTGCGCTCGCAAGGACGGAGAAACACGCTCACCCTCGCGAATACCCAGCAGAGCCAGAAGCTCCTGGCGTTCCTGCTCATCCTTGAGAGCAGAGACAGCCTGTGCGTCCTGGTCGGCAAGGTCGGTGAGCTTCTCTGCTGCGTTGAAAGCCGAAGAAATAGAACGAACATTCAGAATCAGGGAGGTAATCAATTCCCGACGAGCCATCGCCTGCTCATCGGTCGCCAAACGGTACCCCTCCTGCGCATCACCCAGAGCCAGACGCGCCGCACGCTGCGCCAAAGGATCCACCACACCGTGCGCCAACAAATACTCGTGCACCTGCGCATCGGTAGGAACCGGCAACTGCACCGGACGGCACCGCGAACGAATCGTCACCAGCACATCGGTGGGGGAGGGCGCCGTCAACAACCAAATCGTATGCGGCGGCGGCTCCTCAATCGCCTTCAACAACACATTGGAGGTACGCTCCGGCATGCGCTCGGTGTCCTCCACCAGAATCACGCGCCAGCGACCCACGGTCGGGCGGTCCTGAGCCTTCATGACCAGCTCGCGCGCCTCATCAATGCTGATGTACGTCGCCTCGGTACTAAAGTGCGTAAAATCTGCGTGCGAACCGTTCATGACGGTCACGCAGCCCTTGCACTGGCCGCATCCGCGGTTCTGCGGGTCGGGCTGCTCGCACAGTAGCGCGGCAGCGAAAATTTTTGCAGCCTCACGGTGAGGCGCACCGGTCGCGCCCGTGAAAAGCCAAGCGTGCGTGGGGCGGGCGGCGGCGGCATCCGTGTGTAGTTGCTGGAGCTTATCGGCGGGAATCAGCAGGGTATCCCAGAGGCTCATGAGTCCTCCTTACCGGTGCGGACCAGCTCGCGAGCGGCAAGTAGAGGCTCAATCACCTCGAGCACGCGCGCGTGTACCTGCTCAATCGTTCCCACACCATCAATAAGGCGGTGTGAACCGTTAGCGTCCTCGCGGGCAATCTGCTCGAAGGCACCGTGGATACGTGCCTTGAACGCGGCGCCTTCAGCCTCAATACGGTCGACGGTGCCGCGCTGGTCCATGCGTTCCTGCTCGGCGCTCAGCGGCACGCTCAGCAATAGGGTTGCATCGGGTACCAGATCGGCGGTAGCCCAGCGGCTCAAATCGACGATGGTTTCAATACCCAGATCACGGCCAACACCCTGGTACGCGGCGGAAGAATCAATATAGCGGTCACTGAGCACGATGGCGCCCTCAGCGAGCGCCGGGCGAATCAGCTGGGAGGCGTGAGCCGCGCGGGATGCCGCAAAGATTAGCGCCTCGGTGCGGTCGTCAATGGTGCCCTGACCTGCTTCCAGGACGAGGGCTCGCAGCTTCTCGCCGATCTCGGTGCCGCCGGGTTCGCGGGTGGTGATGACACGGTATCCGCGGGCGCTGAGTGCTTCATTCAGCAGGGCGAGCTGGGTGGTTTTGCCGGCGCCGTCGCCTCCTTCGACCACGATAAAAAGCCCGCGGCGACCGGTCGGGTCGTCGGGAAGATTCTGTGCATCGGGGGTGTAGCTGAGAGTATCCATCACCTTTAAGGGTACCGGGTCTCTTAGCAGCACCGGTGCGGTTTTGGTGATACCTCCGCGTGGGATTGAGCGCGTATCAAGGTAAAAAACATGTAAATCCTGCGTACCGTCACCCGTGCGGGCGTGCGTTCTGGGCGCGGGTGTGCCAGGCTTAAAGACATGAGTGCAGATAACCACGACATGAATTACTCCGCAGAGACTTTCGTCGTCTCTGGCGGCCGCCCGGCACACGAGCATGACGCGCCGGTGAACCCTCCGATTGTTCTTTCTTCCACCTACCGCGGCGTGGACGCCGTGAACATTGAGCAGGACCGCGTGTACGCCCGCTTCTCGAACCCCACTTGGGAGGGCATGGAAGAGGTTGTTGCCAAGCTGGAGAACGCTACCCAGCCGGGTCTGCTGTTCCCCTCCGGCATGGCTGCCGTTGCTGCCGTCATCGACCTGGTGCCGGTTGGTTCCATTGTGCTGATTCCGAAGCACGCATACATGGCATCGGTGACCCTGTGCAAGGATTTGGAACGCCGCGGCATCATTGAGCTCGTTCGTGTGGACATTGAAGACACCGAGAGCGTTATCGTCGCTATGGAGGATGCCGCATCCCGCGCCGGCGTGACTCCCGAGAACGTGAACTACTCGGCACCGAAGGTCCTGGCGTGGCTGGAAAGCCCCACGAACCCGATGCTTGAGGTCGCTGACCTGCCTGCCCTGCTTTCTGCTGCTCGCCGCCTGGGCATTGTGACCGCGGTGGACAACACCTTCGCGACCCCGATTCTGCAGCGTCCCCTGGATTTGGGTGCTGACGTTGTGGTTCACTCTGCAACGAAGTTCCTGGCGGGTCACTCTGATGTTCTGCTGGGCATGACCCTCACCTCGAATGAGGAACTGTACAAGGCGATGCTGCACCACCGCATCACCAACGGCGCAATCCCCGGCCCCGTGGAGGCATGGCTTGGTCTGCGCGGCCTGCGCACCCTGGCACTGCGCGTGGAACGTGCTGTGCAGAACGCACAGGTGCTGGCGGAGCGTCTGAGCGAGCACCCCTTCGTGACTGAGGTGCGTTACCCGGGTCTGGAGAGCGACCGCGGCCACGAGGTTGCGAAGAAGCAGATGGACGGTTTCGGTGCGATTTTGTGCGTCACCCTGGATACCGATGCGGCTGGTGCCCGTAACGTCGTGGAGGCGTTGAAGCTGTGGACCCCGGCAACCTCTCTGGGCGGCGTGGAGTCTCTCGTGGAGCGTCGTCGTCGCCACGGTAACGAGCCGGATTCGATTCCCGAATCCCTGCTGCGCCTGTCGGTAGGTATTGAGAACGTGGATGACCTTTACAATGACTTGGTTGAGGCCTTTAAGGTTGTCCGCTAGGCACTTTGCTAGGGTTGTCTAGAGAAGCTGCTGATTCTAAGGAATACTATGTCTCCTATTCTGTTGGTCATCTATGTGACCACTCTTATCGATGTGCTACTGGCTGTTGCCGGCGCTGTGGTTGGTGTGCTGGCTTTTGTGCGTGCGTGGATGTCTCCGGCGAACGCGTACGATTTTGCCGGTAAGCGCCCGAAGAACACGTGGCTGGCTTTGACCGGTGGTTCTGCTGCGGTGTCGCTGTTTAGCGTTTTTGCTGCGGTGACTGGCGGCGGTAATACTGTACTGATTCTTCAGCTGATTGCTGCTGTGATTAGCTGTGTGTTCTTGGCTGGTGTGTGGCCTTCGGTGGGTCGCCGCCGTTTCTAGCGTTAGCTTGTGCGCTCGCTTTGTGCGATAGATGGTGAAGCCTCGTGCGCTGTCTGACGGGTTTGTCCCGGTCGGATGGTGTGCGGGGCTTTTCCCTATTTCTGGCGGGGTTTTTGAGCCTTTCGTTCTGGTAGAAAAGACCCTTATAAATTTTTGGGAGAATGCATATTTTCTAGGCTCTAAGGCATGACAAACCGGCGGGTAAATGAAAAAATAGAGGTATGACTTACAAACTAGTACTCCTGCGCCACGGCCAGTCCGAGTGGAACGAGAAGAACCTGTTCACCGGCTGGGTGGACGTTAACCTGACCGATAAGGGCCGCGCTGAGGCTAAGCGCGGCGGCGAGCTGCTGGCAGAGCGCAACATCCTCCCCGATGTTGTTCACACCTCCCTGCAGCGTCGCGCAATCAACACCGCAAACCTTGCACTGGATGCAGCAGACCGTCTGTGGATTCCTGTCAAGCGCACCTGGCGCCTGAACGAGCGTCACTACGGCGCTCTGCAGGGTAAGAACAAGTCCGAGATTCGCGAGGAATACGGCGACGAGAAGTTCATGACTTGGCGTCGTTCCTACGACGTTCCGCCGCCCCCGCTGGATGACAACGACCCCTACTCGCAGGCACACGACCCCCGCTACGCGGATGTCGAGAACGCTCCTCGCACCGAGTGCCTGAAGGACGTTCTGGGCCGTATGCTTCCCTACTGGGAGTCGGACATCAAGCCCGACCTCGCAGCAGGCAAGACCGTTCTGGTTGCTGCACACGGTAACTCCCTGCGTTCGCTGGTCAAGCACCTCGAGGGCATTTCCGACGAGGACATTGCTGGCCTGAACATCCCCACCGGTATTCCGCTGTACTACGAACTGGATGAGAACTTCCAGCCCGTCAAGCCCGGCGAGTACCTGGACCCCGAGGCTGCTAAGGACGCTATTGCTGCCGTAGCAAACCAGGGTAAGTAATACCTCCGGCAGGGTTTCACCCCTGTCATTGTGATGAGCCGTTCACCGGTAAGGTGGGCGGCTCATTGCGTTGTCTGCAAGGTTTCTGTACGGGGAGCGTGCCTGAGAAGAAGAGCATTCGCCTGAGTGCTGGGTATCGGCCACATTTATACTTATGGGGTACCCGAATGGAAGGGAAGTACATGGATGCCGGTCTGATCGCCTTTATTGCGGGCATGATAGGTCTGCTGGTGGGCGTCCTGAGCATGAATGCGGTGGCGCGTAGTGAGCGGGAGCAGGAGCGTAGTTTGGTGTCGGCGCCGGCGCTGCGTGATGGTGCCGCTCAGGTACTTGCTGTGATTGGTCGCGCCTACCTGGTGATTGATGAGGTGGGCGGCGTGGTTCAGGCTTCTCCGGGTGCGTACGCGATGGGTCTGGTGCGTGGTCATACGGTGGCGTCTGATGAGTTGGCGGATATGATTCGCACGGTGCGTCATCGCGGTATTTTTGCGGAGCGTACTTTTGAGATTGACCGCGGTGAGGGTGAGGCGCTGGTCTTGGATGTGCGTGTTGCTTCGCTGGGGGACGAGTACATTTTGGTGCTCGCGGATGACCGCACTGAGATTTCTCGTGTGCAGCGTATGCGTAATGATTTTGTGGCGAATGTGTCGCATGAGTTGAAGACTCCGGTGGGTGCGGTGAGTCTGTTGGCTGAGGCTATTGAGCAGGCGAGTGATGACCCGGAGGCGATTGAGTATTTTGTGGGGCGTCTTCATAAGGAGACGCGCCGCCTGTCTGCGCTGGTGCGTGACATTATTGAGCTTTCGCGTCTGCAGTCGACCGATGTGATTGCGCGTGGTGGTCCGGTGTCGGTGCCTTCTTTGGTTACTGATGCGGTGGACCGTTCGCATATTGTGGCGGAGGAGAAGGACATTCAGATTTCTACCCGCATCGAGGAGGTGCCCGAGGTGTACGGTGACGCCGAGCTGCTCGGTATTGCTGTGCAGAACCTGGTGGAGAACGCGGTGCGTTATTCGCCGGAGCATACGAAGGTGGATATTTGGGTGCACCGTGTGGCTGATCAGCTGCTGGTTGAGGTTGCTGATCAGGGCGTGGGTATTCCGGAGGACGAGCAGAAGCGTATTTTTGAGCGTTTTTACCGGGTTGATCCGGCTCGTTCGCGTCAGACGGGCGGCACTGGTTTGGGCTTGAGCATTGTGAAGCATGTGATGACTCAGCACGGTGGTAGCGTGACGGTTCGGTCGATGCCGCAGGAAGGTTCGACGTTTACGTTGGCGTTGCCGCTGAATGAGCCTCCGGCCGCAGTGTAGTGTTAGCGGTATAGGTTTTATGGAATCGAAGGAAGTTATTGATGTCTAAAATTCTGATTGTTGAGGACGAAGAGGCCCTCTCGGATCCCCTTGCGTTTTTGCTGGGTCGTGAGGGTTTCCAGACGATTGTTGTGGACAACGGTCTGGACGCTCTGCCGGTGTTTGACCGCGAGGGCGCGGATTTGGTGCTTCTGGATGTGATGCTTCCGGGCATGTCCGGTATGGAGGTGTGCCGTAAGCTGCGTGAGGTGTCTTCGGTCCCGATTATCATGTTGACCGCTAAGGACTCTGAGCTGGATAAGGTGCTGGGTCTGGAGCTGGGCGCTGATGACTATGTGACGAAGCCGTATTCTGCGCGTGAGCTGATTGCTCGTATCCGCGCGGTGTTGCGTCGTCGTTCGGCGGAGACTGATTCTGCTACTGAGTCGGTGCTGCAGGGCGGCCCGGTGCGTATGGATATTGACCGCCATGTGGTGACGGTTAATGGTGAAGAGATTTCTATGCCGCTGAAGGAGTTTGAGCTCCTGGAGATTCTGCTGCGCAATGTGGGTCGTGTGATGACTCGTGGCCAGCTGATTGAGCGTGTGTGGGGCGCCGACTATGTGGGTGATACGAAGACCCTGGATGTGCATATTAAGCGTCTGCGTTCGAAGATTGAGCCGGATTCTTCTGCCCCGCAGTATGTGGTGACGGTTCGCGGCTTGGGCTATAAGTTCGAGGCGTAGGCGGGCTTGAGACTGATGAGTTCTGCTTCTGCGGCGAATACTGCTGTGATTGTTTTGGCGGCTGGTTCGGGTACTCGCCTGGGTGAGCCGATCCCGAAGGCCGCTGTGCGTGTGCATGGTCGTACCCTGCTGGATTATGCGTTGGAGGGTGCGCTCGCTTCGGGTGTTGCTGAGCATGTGGTGGTGACTGTTCCTGCTGATTGTTCGGCGAGTTGCCCGGAGCTTTTGGAGGATGCCCGCCGTGCCGGTGCGTTGATTACTGCCGGTGGTGATACGCGTACTGCTTCGGTGGTTGCGGCGTTGGATGCTTTGAAGGATGCGCAGGTTCCGGTGGATTATGTGCTGATTCATGATTGCGCTCGTGCTTTTACTCCGCCGCAGGTGTATCACCGCGTGCTTGAGGGTTTGGGTTCTGCGAGCCCGCAGGGTGTTGTGCGTGCGGTGATTCCTGTGTTGCCGGTGGTGGATACGGTGAAGACTGTGGATTCTGCTGGTTTGGTGACGGGTACTCCTTCGCGTGCGCAGATGCGTGCGGTGCAGACTCCTCAGGGTTTTGAGGTGGCTGCCCTGTTGGCGGCACATGAGCGTAGCCGTTCCCTGCCTGCTGAGGAGGCTGAGCTGTTGACTGATGATGCGATGGCGATGGAGGCGGCGGGTGAGCCGGTGTTGACGGTTGCCGGTGATGCGGATGCGTTTAAGGTGACGACTCCGATGGATTTGCGGGTTGCTCGCGCGCTGTTTGGTGTTTCTGTTGCTTAACCCTGCCGCCTAATGCCTCTTTTGCGGAGGCACTGCTGCTGAGAAGATTTTTGATCGATTGAAGGGTCCTGTGATGACTGTTATTCCTCGTGTTGGTACCGGTGTTGATGTCCACGCTTTTGGTGAGGAGGGCACTCCTCTGTATATTGCTGGTCTGCATTGGCCGGGTGAGCGTGGTTTGAGCGGCCATTCTGATGGTGATGTGGTGGCTCATGCTGCCGCTGATGCTCTTTTTGCTGCCTCCGGCACGGGGGATTTGGGCTCTAATTTTGGTGTGGACCGCCCGGATATGAAGGGCGCTTCTGGTGTTCGTATTCTTTCTGAGGCTGCGGCGATTGTGCGTGCTGCTGGTTTTGAGATTGGTAATGTGAGTGTTCAGCTGGTGGGTAACCGCCCGAAGTTCTCTCCGCGCCGTGATGAGGCGAACCGTGTGCTGAGCGAGGCGGCGGGTGCTCCGGTGACGGTGATTGCGACGACTACTGACGGTCTGGGTTTGACGGGCCGCGGCGAGGGTGTGGCTGCTATTGCGACGGCGCTGGTGTACCCGCGTTCGTAGGTGTTTGGCTGCTTCGAGCCATTCTGTAACCTATCGCTGATTTACCGCCCCGGCGTCTGAGCCGACCCCGTAGAATGAG
The DNA here is from genome assembly GCF_001812975.1 of Rothia sp. HMSC073B08. Lineage (NCBI taxonomy): Bacteria > Bacillati > Actinomycetota > Actinomycetes > Micrococcales > Micrococcaceae > Rothia > Rothia sp. HMSC073B08. The sequence continues at coordinate 153,332 of NZ_KV811057.1, forward strand.
AGTGTGACTATGCGTTTTTATGATTCAGCTTCCGCGACTATTCGCGAGTTTGAGCCCGTCGTGCCCGGTGAGGCGCGTATCTATTATTGTGGTGCTACGGTGCAGGGTGAACCGCATCTGGGCCACATCCGTTCGGCGTTGGTTTTTGACCAGTTGAGCCGTTGGATGCGTTACCGCGGTTTGAAGGTGACGACGGTCCGCAATGTCACTGATATTGATGACAAGATTTTGGCGAAGTCTGCTGATTCTATGGAGCCCGGTTTTGAGGGTGAGTTCCCGAATGAGCAGTGGTGGGCGCTCGCGTACCGTTTTGAGAAGGTTTTTGCTCAGGCGTATGCGGCGTTGGGTATTGATCCGCCGACGTATGAGCCGCGTGCGACCGGTCATATTCCGGAGATGTTTGCTCTGATTCAGCGTCTGATTGATCGTGGCCACGCGTATCCTGCGCTGGATGATTCTGGTGACGTGTATTTTGACGTGCGTTCGTGGGGTAAGTATGGTGCGCTGACGAATCAGAGCGTTGAGGATATGCAGGATTCTGCGGATGCTGATCCGCGCGGTAAGCGTGACCCTCGCGATTTTGCCCTGTGGAAGGGTTATAAGGAGGGTGAGCCGCTGACTGCTTCGTGGGAGTCTCCGTGGGGTCGCGGCCGTCCGGGCTGGCACCTGGAGTGCTCGGCGATGGCTGGTAAGTATTTGGGTTCGCGTTTCGATATTCACGGTGGCGGTTTGGATTTGCGTTTCCCGCACCATGAGAATGAGCTGGCGCAGTCGACTGCTGCTGGCGATGATTTCGCGAATTTCTGGATGCATAACGGCATGGTCACCTATGAGGGTGAGAAGATGTCGAAGTCTATCGGTAATACGATTTCGCCGGCGCAGATGCTGCAGATGGCTCGTCCGCTGGTGGTTCGTTATTACCTGGGTAGTGCGCATTATCGTTCGATTCTTGATTACCGTCCGTCGTCTTTGCAGGAGGCGGCAACCGCTATTGAGCGTGTTGAGGCGTTCCTTGCTGCAACTCAGGATGTGCTGAAGCCGGGCCGTGAGGTTCCGGAGGCTTTTGCTGAGGCTATGGATGATGACGTGAATATTCCGCGTGCTTTGGCGGTTCTGCATGAGCAGACTCGTGCGGGTAATGCGGCGCTTGCTGCTGGTGAGGATGCTTCGGAGGCGGCGAATGCTGTGATGGCTATGGCTGAGGTTCTGGGTCTGGCGCAGCTGATGAGCTTTAATGCTGAGGGCACTTCGGGTGCTGAGCATGAGGCTCTGGATGCGCTGATTCAGGCTGTGTTGGCGGAGCGTGCTGATGCTCGTGCTCAGAAGGATTGGGCGAAGGCTGATGCGATGCGTGATCTGTTGGCGTCTGCTGGTGTGCAGGTGAAGGATGGCGCGAATGGTTCGAGCTGGAGCGTTGGCTAGAGGGTGATGTGCCCCGCGTTTGTGCGTAAGGCTTAGGTCGTGCGGGTTTCTCTCGCGTAGACTCGTATTCATTACTTTGACGAAGGAAGAGAAGAATGGCTAAGGCAGGTTCGCGCCCGGGCGCTACCAGCAAGAAGAAGGGTGCTACTAAGGGCACTGGTGGTCACGGCCGTAAGGCGCTTGAGGGTAAGGGCCCTACTCCGAAGGCTGAGGACCGCGTTTATCACAAGGCGTATAAGATGAAGCGCGCGGCGGAGCGTCGTGCTGCTACCGGTACGAACCGTAAGTTCCAGACTCGTCTGGGCGGTAAGCGTGCTAGCGATGAGCTGGTGACTGGTCGTAATGCGGTGCTTGAGGCTCTGCGTACTGAGATTCCCTCGAAGCACTTGTACATCATGAGTCGTGTTGAGGTTGATGACCGCGTTCGCGAGATCATGACTATTGCGAATAAGCGCAATATTCCGATGCTGGAGATTCCGCGTAGCGAGCTGGATCGTTTGACTGATGGTTCTGTGCATCAGGGTGTTGCGATGCAGATTCCGCCGTACAAGTACCCGGATGCGACTGACCTGGTGCTGGATACTATGGAGCGTTGGCACTCGGGTAAGCTGTCGACTCCGCCGCTGTTTGTTGCTTTGGACGGTATTACTGATCCGCGTAACTTGGGTGCGATTATTCGTAGCGTGTCCGCGTTTAGCGGTGATGGCGTGATTATTCCTGAGCGTCGTTCGGCTGCTGTGACTGCTGGTGCGTGGAAGACTAGTGCTGGTGCGGCTGCTCGTATTCCTGTTGCGATGGCGACTAATCTGACTCGCGTGATTCAGCAGGCTAAGGAGCAGGGTATTTTCGTGATTGGTCTGGATGGCGGTGGCGATATTGAGTTGCCGGCTCTGGAGCTTGCGAATGAGCCGCTGTGCGTGGTGGTTGGTTCTGAGGGTAAGGGCCTGTCCCGCCTGGTGACTGAGAACTGCGATCAGATTGTGTCGATTCCGATTGATTCTGCGATGGAGTCTTTGAACGCAGCGATGGCTGTGGGCATCACTCTGTACGATGTTTCTCGTCGTCGCGCTTCCGCGAACTAGAGTTTTGAAGCTTGCGAGCTACGGGCTGTAGCTTGAACCCTATAGCTTGAATAAGGAGGGCGCCCCCGTGAGGGGGTGCCCTCCTTTTCTGTGCTCTTCTGCGCTCTCCCCCATATGTAGGGGCTCATATATAGGGAGGCTGCAGAGGGGGAGGTGCAGAACGGGGAAGTGCAGCGGTACAGAAATGCAGGTGATGCAAAGATTCCAGAGATGGGGGGAGGGGCGGAGTCCCTCTTCCCATCTTCTTGATGCTGAGAGGCTCTTCTGCCCTTCTATATGGGCTCTATAGGGAGCTTCTGCAGGTTTTCGAGGTCTTTTGAAGGTTTTTAAACTTTTTTTGAAGAACTTTTGGAAGGCTTATCCTGCGTTGACTAGGGGTTTTGCTGTTCTGTTTGGGTCAGAGTGAACCTAAACCCCCGTATTTGTGTCTCACTTCACCCTATTTCGGGTTGCAGACCCATTTCGGCATCT
>NZ_KV811058.1:0-1377 GCF_001812975.1 Rothia sp. HMSC073B08
TCGGCCCGTTGCTTGTGATGGGTGCGGTCACCGTGTGATCCTTCGAGAAAGCTCTTCTACTTCTGACTCGAAATGATTTGGAGGCACAACGATGACCGCTCCTCATATTATCGACCCTGCTGGCATGCTTGGCGAGGCGTTGTCCCAGGCATCCCCAGATTTGATGCGTTCCTTGCTCCAGCACGTGATCAACGCGTTGCTATCAGCGGACGCTGATGCGGTGTGCGGGGCCCAGTGGGGTCAACAAGATCCGCAGCGTCACACCAGGCGCAACGGGTATCGCTACCGGCCCCTGGATACCAGGGTCGGCACCATCGACGTGGCGATCCCCAAGCTGCGCTCAGGCACCTACTTCCCAGAATGGTTACTGCAACGGCGCAAACGCTGTGAAACCGCGTTGATCACAGTGGTCGCTGACTGCTACCTGGCAGGAGTATCCACGCGCCGTATGGACAAGCTCGTCAGAACCCTGGGGATCACAGGACTGTCCAAGTCCCAGGTCTCACGGATGGCAACAGACCTCGACGAACACGTGGACCAGTTCCGCAACCGGCCCCTCCACGATGCCGGGCCTTTCACCTTCGTCGCCGCTGACGCACTGACCATGAAGGTGCGCGAAGGAGGACGCGTCGTCTCGTGCGCGGTTCTGGTTGCCACCGGAGTCAACAATGACGGACACCGCGAAGTGCTGGGGGTGCGCGTGTCCACCAGCGAGACCGCTCCAGCCTGGAAGGAGTTCTTCGCCGACCTGGTCGCCCGAGGCCTGACCGGCGTGCGCCTGGTCACCAGTGATGCCCATCTGGGCCTGGTTGAGGCCATCGCCGCCAACCTACCCGGAGCCACCTGGCAACGATGCCGTACCCACTACGCCGCTAATCTCATGTCCGTCACCCCCAAAGCACTATGGCCCGCTGTCAAAGCGATGCTGCACTCGGTGTATGACCAGCCCGACGCGGCATCGGTCAACGCTCAATACGACCGGCTCTTGGACTACGTCCACGACAAGCTCCCCGCCGTGTGTGATCACCTCGATCAAGCCAGGGCAGACGTCCTCGCGTTCGCGTCCTTCCCCACCGGGGTGTGGACCCAGATCTGGTCCAACAACCCCAACGAACGCCTCAACCGCGAAATCCGCCGCCGCACCGACACCGTGGGAATCTTCCCCAACCGACAAGCAATCATCCGCCTAGTCGGAGCCGTCCTCGCCGAACAAAACGACGAATGGGCCGAAGGCCGACGCTACCTCAGCCTCGACATCCTCACCAAATCACGACTCACACCACAACCCACCGGGCAGGAGGACACCCCACTCCAACTCAGCGCATAACCCAACCCGAAGGACACAAAACGATTACACCACTCCACAGGACTTGACCT
>NZ_KV811059.1:0-374 GCF_001812975.1 Rothia sp. HMSC073B08
TCCCGGTAGGTTCCTTGCTCCACCACACACCCACCATCCAACACCACCACAGAATCAACACCACGCAACGTCCACGCACGATGAGACACCAACACCACCAAACGCCCAACAGCAGCCACCTTCAACCGAGCAAAAATCTCCTCCTCAGTCTCAGCATCCACAGCACTGGTCGGCTCATCCAACACCCACACCGGCGCATCCCGAAGAACCACACGCGCCAACGCCAAACGCTGCCACTGACCACCCGAAAGACCAACACCACCAAACGACTCACCCAACTGAGCATCCAAACCACCCTCAAGACCACGCACAAAATTATCAGCACAAGCCACCGACAAAGCCGACCACAAATCAGCATCACCAAGACGCTCAAC
>NZ_KV811060.1:0-20538 GCF_001812975.1 Rothia sp. HMSC073B08
ACTATACCAGCGTTTCGTTTGCCATGCAAATCTGTTTTCCGTGATTCACACCACAATGTTTCTTTCCTAAACTCCTCCAACATCACCATTCAGATGATCAAGAATCTTCTAAGCAAGAAACCAAAACACTATACAATTGAAAGTCATTCAACCGCTTCTTACTAGGAGAAACACCGAAGAAGTTCTTCGTTTTTTCCTCCTCGCCGCGGCGACTCATACAACTATACAGATGCCGAAATGGGTCTGCAACCCGAAAATGGGTGAACTAGGACACAAACAGGGCCTCGAAAGGGTCTCAAACACCCTCACAAACACCAAACTACCTAGTCAGTGCGTTTTATGGGTGCTAAAAAATCTTTAAAAACCTTCCAAAAAACCTTATAAACGCAGAAGAAACCACTCAAACCCTCGCAGAATGCCCTCTAGAGCCCCCTCCGCAGCCCCTATTCCCATGCCCTGCGCTTGATTCCTAACCCTGCACGATTCCTAACCATGCGCCTGGGCGCCCATACCTATAGATACAGAAAGCCCCTCCCCTTCCATCCCGAAAGGAACAGAAGAAGAGGGGTACAGCTACAGAGTGCTGAAACTTAGTACTGAAACGCTTAGTACTGAATTAGTTGAGTACGGGGTTAGTACTGGGGAGGCGCTTCATTCGCCATATTGTTGAAGCGCGAGTACTTACCGCTAAATGCCAACGGGATAGTACGAGTTGGACCACCACGGTGCTTAGCGATAATCATGTCCGCCTCACCCACACGTTCACTATCCGGGTTATACATATCCTCACGATGCAGCAGAATCACCATATCCGCATCCTGCTCAATAGAACCCGACTCACGCAGATCCGAAACCATCGGACGCTTATCAGTACGCTGCTCCGAACCACGGTTCAACTGAGACAGCGCAATCACCGGAACATCCAGCTCCTTAGCCAACAGCTTCAGGCTACGAGAGAACTCCGAAACCTCCTGCTGACGCGACTCAACCTTCTTACCCGAACTCATCAGCTGCAGGTAGTCCAGCACCACAAGCTTCAAATCATTACGTTGCTTGAGGCGACGACACTTCGCGCGAATCTCCATCAGAGTCATATTCGGCGAATCATCAATAAAGAGAGGCGCAGAATCAATACGACCCTGCAGAGTCGCCAGATTCGTCCAGCCCTCAGTATCCAGGTCGCCCTTCTTCAGACGACCCATCGAAATCTTGCCCTCCGCAGAGAGAATACGCATCGCCAACTCAGTACGACTCATCTCCAGCGAGAAAAACACAGTCGTCATCTGATGATGAATAGACGCAGAACGAGCAATATCAAGAGCCAAAGTCGACTTACCCACACCCGGACGAGCCGCAATAACAATCATCTGGCCACCGTGCAGACCACCGGTCAGCTCATCAAACTCAATAAAGTCAGTCGGCACACCGTACACGCCATCGGGGCGGTTCGAGTTCGCATCAATCTCATTGATGGTCTCCTCCAACGCATCAGAGAAAGACACATAATCTTCCTTCGCGTTACCATCAGTCACCGCATAAATCTCAGCCTGCGCCTGATCGACCAAAGTATCAACCTCAGTCTCATTGGCGTAACCCAGCTGAGCAATCTTCGTACCCGCCTCAATCAGGCGGCGCATAATCGCGTGCTCCTTAACAATCTCAGCGTAATACTGAGCGTTAGCAGCAGTCGGAACCGACGCAATCAGCGTATGAATATAGGACGCGCCACCCACACGAGTCAGCTCGCCGCGCTTCTTCAGCTCATCAGCAACCGTAATCGCATCCGCAGGGCTACCGTGACCATAAAGAGAAAGAATCGCCTCATAAATCGTCTCGTGCGCCGGCTTATAGAAATCAGACGCACGCAGGCTCTCAACCACATCCGCAATAGCGTCCTTCGACAGCAGCATGCCACCGAGCACCGACTGCTCAGCCACATCATCATGAGGCATAGTGCGGGAACCATAATCAATGGCAGTTTCAGACATGCTTATCCTCGCGTTCCAATCCGATATCTACGACGTTCCAGAAATAATTTCTGCAGAACTCTTATGCTAGTTTCTCACGAAGGCACACGCGAAACACATACATGCCTAATGGGGAGCACGCAGATAATCCTCAATCTTCTCAACGGCGAGCGCCGCGCCATCCATAGTGCGCATTGCCTCACCCAGCTGCCGCGCCCTAGCGCGCATGCCCTCATCGCTGAGCAGACGGCCCAGAATATCGCGCACATTGCCGCGGCGCACATCATTCTTCGTAAAGCGCAGGGCGTTACCGTAGCGCACGCACTCCTCAATATTCCAGCTTTGCTCAGCCTGCATCGCAATACCGGCAAACGGCACACCCGCCAGGCACGCCGTCTGTACCGTCCCCTCACCGCCGTGGGTCATCGAGGCATCAATATGGCTGGCAAGCAGATGCGCCGGAACAGTCCCAGCGAAATGGATATTGCTGCCCAGCATGCTGGTATCCGAGAGCTGCACCCCGCCGCCGACCAGCACATCCACCGGAGCGGCTGACAACTGTTGCAGCACCTGCACCAAAATATCTGCGGAGCCAGATGAGCCCATTCCCACGTAAATCAGTGGCCGCTCTCTAGGCACGCGAACAATCTGCGGCAGCTCACCGGGTGCACGGTAATAAATAGGACCCACACCAACATCAGGCTCCACCAAAGAATCCCCGCGCAGCTGCGTAAACAGAGAACAGATAAGATTCACATCGGCGCTGAGCATATCCACAGTACGGCGAGGAAGCCTCAGCCCATGCTCACGCGCCACACGAGTAAAAGAAGCCGGCTTATACGACAACACCCGCGCCACCGCACGCAACCACCCCGGTGCCGCAAGCTCGCCACCTACAGGTTTCTTCGAAAAATACGTCGACGAGTAAGCGTACGGGCGCGCATAGAAAATAGGGACACCCGCAATACGCGCAGACAGTAGCATCGTCAGATTAGAACCAATCACCACAGCATCCGCTCTAAAGTCACGAATAGCCTCAAGCTCAGCGGCGACCCGCCGACGCACCATATCGGTCGTGAAAGGATGCCGCACTCCCCTGCCCTGATCCAACGCCATAATCTGCTCCGCCTCAGCATCGCTCATGATTGGCTCACGAAGATGCACAGGAAGCCCGGCGCTTTCCAGTAGCCCCAAATACTTAGGGGAATACACGTGGAACAAGACCGTATGACCTCGCTCCCGAGCCACACGCGCTATCTCAATACAGCGCGTGGTTTCACCCATATTGAAGCTTTCAGGAGAGAAAAGAATACGGCTCATAACAAACTCCGGCAGGCGCACACGTGACTGAGCCGATTCTGCGGCTCATACACCGCGGCTCATACACCTCAGTGTAAAACGGAGCCCCAGTATTCCCTCGGATAGAGGGGAATACTGGGGCTCCGTTTCGTTGTATAAGCTTTGCGGTGTGATTCTGTCTTACTTCTTACGCAGAATCAGACCGATAGCGCCAATGTGGTCCGCGTGGCGGCGGAACACACCGCGCATACCCAGCACACGCTCACGAATCTGCGGCTTACGCGCCAGATTGAACGCAATCTTCGCAACGCCAGCGGGACCCTCATCAGCCAGCAGACGCTTCGGCTCCAGCAGAGCCATATCGGTCTGGTACACATCCAGCACCTCAAAGCCAGCCTCTTCCGCCAGCGCAGTCCACTCGGCAACAGTCAGCGGGCGGGCGTTCACACGGATAGTGCGCGCCAAATCCTTCTGAATCTCTTCCTTCAGCTCGGGGCGCAGATAATCGGGAACCAGCGACATCTCGTGAATAGCGTAGTAGCCGCCCGGACGCAGCAGACGAGCCGCCTCACGCATAATCTCCAGCTTGTGCTTATCGGTCTGCATGGTCAGCATCGCCTCGCCCACCACGGCGTCGTAGCTTTCCGAGGGCAGACCGGTCTCCTGGGCGCTAGCGTTCACTACACGGTAGTTCGGCTTAGTCGACGCACCAATACGCTCGGACACGATTTCAGCAGCCTTGGGATCAAGATCCACACCGGTGTAGCTCTTGGGGGAACGCTTCACAATCTCCAGGGCGGTAATACCCAGGCCCGGCGCAAACTCCACGACGTCAATGTCGCCGCCCAGAGCACGAGCCAGCAGCCAGTTGGTGGTCTCGCGGCCGCCGGGGCGCAGAACCTTCTTGCCCAGCTGAGCCAGCAGCCAGTGACCTGCCGCCTTGTCGGCGGGGCGGTCGGTACCGGGAACGGAAGGGGTCTTAGACACGGAAGACAACTCCTCAATACTTGTATTTAATATGCAAAATTTATCTTCCCTAATTCTAGACCCGCCACCCCAAGAAAGGAAATATGACGTTATATAGAAGTGGGTTGCCCTTTATTACAGCATGCCGCAACACCACTACAGCCACCCTTGCTGCACACCCTAGAGATTAAACAGAGACTGGAGCTGGACCTCTCGATCCAACCCCAGTCTCATCACACACACATACATACGAAAATCAGAGCCACTTCCGCAAGGAAAGTCCAACTTTCTGATGGTCCTCTCGAACCATCTATATAAAGTATTACACGTAAACCTTTATTCCCTGTAGGTTAAAGCTGTAAGAAAGCTGGGAATAGATTTTTCTTCAAAATCAGGGTGCGGCACCCCGGATTTCACGCGGAAACTACAAGTCGCTTTAAAAGAAGAAAGGCAAGGCGCTTTTGCCTTGCCATCCTTCTTTCGCTAGCGGGCGACCCCGCTACACGAAACACACACATTCACATCGCAGTCCTCTCGAACCAACACTTATAGTAAACACCCCCAACCTTATGGGAGGATTGAATTTCGCTGGAAACAAGCTGGGAGAAAACCAACAGAACCCTGAGAGCTTTGATATTGTGCAGTTTGCGGACTCTAAACCGGGCTAATAAGCCGCCATATACAGACCCAGCAGCACCAACGGGTTAGCCACTACAGAAATAACCGCCAAGCAAATATTAGCCACGCGGTACTGACGGAACTTCACCAGACCCACCAGCGCGCACACCAGCGCAACACTGGATGCAAGGCCGCCAACCACCAGCAAAAGAAGCAAAAGAGCAGTAGCGACATTAGCGTCCGCAAATGGGATAACCGCTAGAGCGCACAGCAGCAAATTGACGCACTCCAACACCACACCTGTGGACAGAAGCTGAGCGCTAGAAGACAAACGTGAAAAAGATCGAGCCATGTCTACCAGTCTACGGGGTCAATTGGCGTACTTCGCAGTCGCACCCGCTCTAACCACCAATCCTTCTGTAGCACAACACATATTCTCAGCCTCCAAAAACAATGTTTCACGTGAAACATGTACAGGAGCGAATACAACAAACGGGGTGCCCCTCACGAAGAGGGACACCCCGTCCGACACTCAACGCCGCAGCATCAAAGCACCAGCGTCAAATATCTAAAAATCTACTTACGCAGCAGCAACGACGTCCAGGACAACGTTAGCAACAACGTCAGCGTGCAGGCGGACAGTCACCTTGTACTCACCGGTGCGCTTGATAGCGGAACCCAGGTGGATGGTGCGCTTGTCAACGGAGCCAATGCCAGCAGCCTCAATAGCCTCAGCAATAGCCTCAGCCTTGACGGTACCGAACAGGCGGCCGTCAGCGCCAGCCTTGTGTGCAACGACAACCGGCTTAGCAGCCAGGGACGCAGCAATTGCCTGAGCCTCTTCCAGAGAAGCCTTAGCACGAGCCGCACGAGCGGCGCGGATGGACTCAACCTGCTTCTCGCCACCCTGGGTCCAGGTCACGGCGAAGCCGCGGGGCAGCAGGTAGTTACGTGCGTAACCGTCCTTAACGGTGACAACATCGCCAGCTGCACCGAGGCCGGAAACTTCCTGAGTCAGAATGATCTTAGCCATGTTACTGTCTCTCCTTCTCTTTAGCGGCCAGCGCCGGAGTAGGGCAGCAGTGCAACTTCGCGGGCGTTCTTAATAGCCTGAGCGATCTTGCGCTGCTCCTGAACGGTCACGCCAGTCACGCGGCGAGCGCGGATCTTGCCGCGGTCGGAGATGAACTTGCGCAGAAGTGCGACGTCCTTGTAGTCGATAACGGTGACGTCAGCAGCCTTGAGGGGGTTCTGCTTGGGTTTGGGCTTACGGATTTCAGCCTTAGCCATCGTGGTGCTCCTTAGAGTTGGGAGCCCGCGGCGGATAACCGCGGGATGGATTGATAAATTACTATTCGGAAAACGAAACCGGCTTAGAACGGAGGTTCGTCGTCGGCGCCGCTACCCCAGTCATAGTTACCACCAGACTGAGAACTCCACGGATCAGCAGCAGGAGCTGCGGGGGCCGCCGGAGCAGCCGGAGCGGAGTAGCCAGACTGGCCAGAGTAACCATTACCCTGAGCAGCAGCAAAATTGTTCTGCTGAGGAGCGGAGAAACCGCCCTGAGCAGCAGCGTTGTACCCAGCGCCACCGCCAAAGCCACCCTGCGCACCGCCACCGAAGTTATTACCTCCGGCAGAACGCTGTGCGCGAGTCACCTGAGCAGTAGCAAAACGCAGAGTCGGGCCGATCTCCTCGACCTCAAGCTCAAACGAAGTACGACGCTCGCCTTCCTTGGTCTCGTACGAGCGAGACTTCAGACGGCCCTGCGCGATAACCTGAGTACCCTTCTTCAGAGTCTCTGCAACATTCTCAGCGTAACCACGCCACACCGACGCACGCAGGAACAGGGTCTCCCCATCCTCCCACTGGTTCGTCTGGCGGTTAAAAGTACGCGGAGTCGATGCGATCGTGAAATTAGCAACCGCCGCACCCGCAGGGGTGTAACGAAGCTCCGGATCGCCAGTCAGATTACCAATAACGGTAATAACGGTATCGCCTGCCATTTGATGCCTCCTCGATAAGAGTTACAAGTATGTTGAATCCAGTACAGCGCAACCCCCTGACATTTTTAGGGGGGGTCAGCCGACCGGCAAGAAACAACTACTTGCTGGAGATCTTCTGATCCTCCGGGCGGATGATCTTGGTACGCATGACGGACTCGTTCAGGTTCAGAACACGATCGAGCTCAGCTGCGGTCTCAGGGGTAGAGGTGAAGTTCACCACTGCGTAGATACCCTCAGACTTCTTCTGGATCTCGTATGCCAGGCGACGACGGCCCCAGATGTCGACGTTGTCGACGGAACCACCCTCGTTGGTCACGATCTCGAGGAACTTGGACAGCGACGGCTCAACCGCACGGTCCTCAACCTCGGGGCTGAGGATAACCATCAGTTCATATGCACGCATGATTAAACCCCTCCTTTGGGCTAAACGGCTATGGGATTTCCATAGCAGGAGATTCATTGTGCCCTACACGTGAAACACACCGGGCGGGGAACACGCATAGATTTCTTAACAATACACGAGAAAAAGCAGATAGAACAGTACCGCACCGCGTGACCTCAACCATGCGATGCGGTACCAAAAACCGCAGAAGCTACGCCTCCCGACGCTGCTCCCACCACTGCAGAAGACGAGCCTTCACCTCCTCCTCAGGAAGCGAACCCTCATCCAGACGCACATTCAACAAGAACTTATACGCCTCACCCACCACCGGGCCCGGCGCAATACCAAGAATCTGCATAATCTGACCGCCATCCAGATCCGGACGAATCGAATCCAGCTCCTCCTGAGCAGCCAACTCAGCAATACGACGCTCCAAATCGTCATACGCCTCAGCCAGCGAACGCGACAGACGACGATTACGAGTCGTCACATCAGAACGCGACACACGATGCAGACGCTCCAACTGATCACCCGCATCACGCACATAACGGCGCACCGCAGAATCAGTCCAACCCGACTCACGGTAACCATAGAACCGCATATGCAGCTCCACCAGACGAGCCACAGCCTTAATCGTGTCATTATCAAAACGCAGCGCACGCATACGCTTCTTCACCATCTTCGCGCCCACCACCTCATGGTGCAGGAACGAGACGGAGCCGTCCTTTTCAAACTTACGAGTCTTCGGCTTACCAATATCGTGCATCAACGCCGCAAAACGCAGAATAAAATCAGGAGCCGGGCACGGACCATCCTTGTCCGTCTCCTTCTCCATTGCCTGCTCCATCACCTTCAACGAATGCGCATACACATCCTTATGGTGATGCGCAGGATCCATCTCCATACGCAACGCAGGAAGCTCCGGCAACACATAATCCGCCAGACCCGTATCCACCAGCAGGTTCAAACCAACCCGCGGATAATCCGCCTCAATCAGCTTCACCAGCTCATCACGCACACGCTCAGCCGAAATAATCTCAATACGGCCAGCCATCTCACGCATCGCCTCGAAAACCTCCGGGGCAACCTCAAGATTAAAACGCGCAGCAAAACGAGCCGCACGCATCATACGCAGCGGATCCTCAGAAAAAGACTCCTCCGGCGAGCGCGGAGTACGCAAAACACCCGCACGCAAATCCTCAACGCCACCAAACAAGTCAACAACCTCACCACTGGGCAAAGCCGCCGCCATCGCATTAATCGTGAAATCACGACGCACCAAATCGGCGCTCAAATCCGTGCCGAATTCAACCGTCGGCTTACGCGAATCCGAAACATACACCTCAGCACGGTACGTGGTCACCTCATACACCACGCCGTTCTTACGCGCACTAATCGTGCCGTACTCCTTACCGATATCCCACGTGTGTTCACCCCACGCACGCAAAATCTGCTCGCTCTGCTCCGGAGTAGCATCCGTCGTCAAATCAAAATCAGTGAAATGGCCGCCATCATCCAGCAGATTGTCGCGGACAATACCGCCCACCAAGTACAGCTCAAAACCCGCCGCACGGTACAGTTCTCCCAGCTCGGCGGCATCCGGGTACTTCGACACAACATCAATAAACAGCGACATAATCCTTTAATCGTGCCAGAAAAACTACCCACGCGCCCACCCCACACCCATAACACCCCACCAAAGACAGCTATCTCACCCCAAACCGAGACACACAAACCCTCACATATCGGTTAAGGTAGAACCATGAGCATTCCCGTACCCCGCGCCCCCAAAACGCGCTTCACCGCGCCCGCGCGAGCGGTACCCGCCCCCGAAGAAGTCTCCGCAGGCGGGCTCATCATCGACTTTGACCGACCCGAACAGCTACCCGTAGCCATCATCGCCCGCATCAACCGCAACGGACAACGCGAATGGTGCCTACCCAAAGGCCACATCGAACACGGCGAAACCACCGTCGAAGCCGCACAACGCGAAATCGGCGAAGAAACCGGAATCACCGGCTACCCCGTAGCCTCCCTCGGCACCATCGCCTACTGGTTCACCTCCAACGGCACGCGCATCCACAAAACCGTGCATCACTACCTCTTCGCAGCAACCGGCGGCGAACTCAGCATCGACAACGACCCCGACCACGAAGCAATCGACGTCGCATGGGTCCCCCTCGAAGAGCTCCCCACCCGCCTCTCATTCGCCAACGAACAACACATAGCCCGCAGTGCGCGCGAATACATCACCACCCAGCTCTAAACACCCGTTAAATAGAGCCCCAAAAACTAAAAGAAGCAATCACCCGCCGAAACAGGAGAGACATACGTGGCACGTAACGACGCCCGCTCAAGCGCAATCATGGCAGCAGGCACCCTCGTCTCGCGCATCCTCGGATTCGTCAAGACCATCCTGCTCACCGTAGCCATCGGCTCACTCTCAACCGTCGGCGACGTCTTCGAAACCGCCAACACCCTACCCAACCTCATCTACGTCCTCGTAGCAGGCGGCGTGTTCAACGCAGTCCTCGTACCGCAAATCATCAAGGCAGCCAAAGCACAAGACGGCGGCGCACGATACATCTCCAAACTCGTCACCCTTACCGTCACCGCAATCGGCCTCATCACCATCATCACCGTCGCCTGCGCCTGGCCCATCATCAGCATCATGGGCTCAGGATGGAGCCCCGAACAACGACAGCTCGGCTTCATCTTCTCCCTCTGGTGCCTACCTCAAATCTTCTTCTACGGCCTCTACACCGTCATCGGACAGGTCCTCAACGCCAAAGACGCATTCGGCGCCTACATGTGGTCGCCCGTACTCAACAACGTCATCACCATCCTGTCGCTGTTCCTCTTCATCTTCCTCTTCGGCGCACAGACCCCCAACCCCCACCCCATCCACACCGTAGAATCCTGGACCAACGCACAAACCCTCGTGCTCGCCGGCTCCTCCACCTTCGGCGTCATCATGCAGGCACTCGTCCTGTTCATCCCCCTACGCAAGCTCGGCCTGCACCTCAAGCCCGACTTCGGATGGCGAGGCATCGGCCTGCGCGCAGCCTCCAAGCTCGCCGCCTGGACCCTCGCCTCCGGCATCATCTCCAACCTCGCATTCCTCTACATGACCAAGGTCGCCGCAGGCATCGTCGGCCAGCGCGAACACTACGCCGCCCTCGGCATCCAAATCCCCGGCCTGCAGGCACTCAACTACGCCTCCATGCTGTACATGCTCCCGCACGGCGTCATCGGCATCTCCATCGCCACCGTGCTCTTCAACCGCATGAGCGCCTCCGCCATCGCCGACGACAGCGACAGCGTCATCTACGCGCTCTCCCACGGCCTGCGCAACGCAGCCGTAGCCACCGTCTTCTGCATGGTCGCGCTCATGGTACTCGCAGGCCCCGTCGCCGTACTCTTCAGCGGCGGCGACCCCATCGCAGCAACCATCATCGCCAAGCTCATCGTCATCACCGCGCTCGGCACCCCCACCCTCACCATCAACTACCTCTACAGCCGCGTGCTCTACGCCCGCGAAGACGCACGCACCCCCTTCCGCATCCAGGTGTACTCCGCCATCATCATGGTCATCATGAGCTTCGCAGCGTCCCTGCTCGACGCACAGTACACCGTGTACATGCTCGCCTTCATCTACCCGGTGCACAATATCCTGATCCTGTTCATCAGCCACCACATGGTCCGCCGCCGCCTCGGCTACTACGGCCAGCGCGGCATCGTCAGCACCTACGCCCGCACCATCCTCGCATCCCTCTTTGCCGGCGGCATCGCAGCCATCGCACTCTGGCTACTCGGCGGCTACCAGCTCGACGGATTCGCCTGGGCATCTAAGCTCACCGCAATCATCACCCTCGCCGTATGCGGCACCGTCATGGGACTGGCATACCTCGCCGGTATACAGATCTTCCGCGTCAAGGAAGCCAACGCACTACTGGCACCCCTCACCTCCAAACTTGAGCGTTTTGCCCGCCGCTAAAGCAGCACACAACGCCCAACCCGGGTAGCTGCCCGCGCCCCCACCGCACCCCACACCGGGGCCCGCAAAGGACGCAGGCAGCCACCCGGACGCCACAAACTATCACTCAGCCCCAGCATCCTTCAATGCCGGGTAGAATCTAATAGTCAGGGCCCGCCACACGGCAGGCACTATGAAACCACCTCGGGAGAACACGTTGTCGCAACAGATTCCGGTCGGATCGGTCCTCGGAGGCCGCTACGAGATCACCGCACACATCATCATTACGGCAGAATCCGACATGGTGCTTGAAGGCACCGACCAGATTCTCAACCGTAAGGTCTCGGTCGTCGTCGCATCGCCCAGCCGCAGCGCACTGCTGGAAGCAAACTCCCGCGCGCTCGCAACCAACGCACGCGGCAACATCCAGATCCTCGACCTGGGCATCACCCCCGAAGGTAGCCGCTACCTCGTCACCTCCCATACCCGCCCCGACACCCTGCTGGACACCCTGCTGGTCGAAAACCACGCACTCTCCAACGCAGAAGACGCGCTGGGCACCGAAATCTTCGGCGACTCCGAAAGCGGCAGCTCCCCCAACACCTACGAGAAGGTCTCCACCTCCACTGCCAACCAGGAGAGCATCACCGCTGCCAAGAACTGGAACGCATCCGACGGCACCGCCGTCACCGCGTACTCCGAACCCACCAGCATCTACGAAGATGACGAAGACGAAGAAGACGGCAGCCGCGGCACCTGGGCCGTCGCCCTGGCAGCAGTCCTGCTGCTCGTCATCGTTGCAGGCGGTATCCTCACCTCCCTCGGCGCAATCGGCTCCAACCAGGCAGCCGGCCCCCACACCCCTAAGACGTCCGCATCAGCTTCCGAATCGGCTGAGGCAAGCGCCAACGCATCGGCATCCCCGACCGCTAAGGCGTCGAACGCACCGGCTAAGATCGCGTCCGTAGCCCGCTTCGCGCCCTCGGACACCACGTTCATGAGCGACATGGACACCCTCATCCCGAACCTGACCGACGGTAACGCCAACACCGCATGGATCAGCTACGGCTTCGGCACCGCCAACTACGCCGGCACCATCAAGGAATTCGGCCTGGCACTGAAGCTGCAGACCCCCACCGTCGTCTCCAAGCTGACCATCCAGCAGAACACCGGCACCGGCGGCTCCTTCACCGTCTACACCAACAGCTCCGCATCCCTGAACGGTGCGGTTGAGGTCGGCAAGGGCACCTTCGAAGGCAAGGACGCAGTCGTCACCCTGGACACCTCCAAGCAGAGCGCAGAAAAGGGCGCCTACGTGATCATCGTGGTCAACGAGCTGCCCCGCCTCTCCCTGCCGATTGGAAATTGGAGTTACGGTCTGCGCATCAACGAAATCAAGGTGGACTAATCAACCCATAACGCGACGCCGACAGGGCGCTCGCACCCCCAGACACAAGGGCGGGGCTTCTGAACTCAACGGTTCGGAAGCCCCGCCCTTTTTGATGTCCATTTATGACTCTTTATGGCTGGGCCGCTACTCAAAGATTCACAGTGCGCGGAGTATCTGGATAAGGGTCCCCCAAAAATGGAATAATCGAGGATAAAGCCCTGTTATAGGGGCAGAACGAAAGACCTACAACGGAAAGATATATCTGATGACTGAGAATCTGGGAGGCCTCTTCGGAGGCTCCGCCCTGGGCAATCTGAACCTCGCTTCCGCACCCGCCACCAAGGCGGCACCGGCAGCCGAGGTTGAGGCCGACGCAACCGTCCACAACGTCATTATTGTGGGCTCCGGCCCCGCTGGTTACACCGCGGCAATCTACGCGGCACGCGCCGAGTTGAAGCCTGTCCTCTTCGCCAGCTCCCTGGCGCCCGGCGGCTCCCTCATGAACACCACCGAGGTCGAGAACTTCCCCGGATTCATTCAGGGCATCCAGGGCCCCGAGCTGATGGAGAACATCGGTCAGCAGGCTGAGCGTTTCGGCACTGACATCCGCTACCAGGACGTAGAGAAGGTTGAACTCACCGGCAACGTGAAGAAGGTCTACACCGCTGACGGCGCCGTTCACCTGGCAAAGACCGTCATCATGACCACCGGTTCTCAGGTCCGTAAGCTCAACATCGAGGGCGAAGACCGACTCTCCGGTTACGGCGTCTCCTGGTGCGCAACCTGCGATGGCTTCTTCTTCAAGGACAAGGAAATCGCAGTGGTCGGCGGTGGCGACTCCGCACTGGAGGAGGCACTGTTCCTGACGACCTTCGCATCCAAGGTGTACCTGGTGCACCGCCGCGACTCTTTCCGCGCTTCGGAAATCATGCAGACCCGCGTGTTCAACAACCCGAAGATTGAGGTTGTCTGGGACTCGGCTGTCACCGCCGTTCACGGCGAGAGCAACCTCGAGTCGATCACCCTGACCAACACCAAGGACGGTTCTGAGCGCCAGCTGGCTGTTCAGGGTCTGTTCATCGCTATTGGCTCCGATCCTCGCGTGGAACTGGTACGTGACCAGCTGGAGATTACCGAGAACCACACCATCGCGGTTCAGGGTCGTTCCTCGAAGACTTCCGTTCCCGGCGTTTTCGCTGCCGGTGACGTGATTGACCCAACCTACCGCCAGGCAATTATTGCTGCCGGTTCCGGTGCTGTTGCCGCTCTGGACGCGCAGCACTACCTCGAAAACCTCTAAACTATTCGTATTACTCGCAGGGGAATCCACCCCGTGTCAGAAAGGAGCACTCCATGAGCAGTGCACAGCAGGCAACTGATGCCACTTTTGACGAACTGGTTCTGAAGAACGACAAGCCCGTTATCGTGGACTTCTGGGCTGAATGGTGCGGCCCCTGCCGCATGGTCGGCCCCGTGATTGACGAGATCGCTGGCGAGTACGCCGGTCAGGTCGACGTGGTCAAGGTAGATGTTGAGGCGAATGGCGATACCGCTATGAAGTACGGCATTACCTCTATTCCCGCCATCTACCTTTTCAAGGATGGCGAGGTCATCAAGAAGACCGTAGGTGCTAAGACGAAGCCCGCTCTGCTGGCTGAGTTCTCCGAGCACCTGGGCTAATCTTTCGAGAAGCTAAAGAAAAACCCTCGGTGATATTTCACGTGAAACATCACCGAGGGTTTTTTGTATATACAACTGATTTCAGTTGCTAAATATTGTTTTACGCGAAAATTTAGCCCGAGAAATCAGAATCCAAAACGCGGATAATGCGGTTCAGATCCTCAACATTCGCAAATTCGATGGTCATCTTACCCTTGCGAGCACCCAGCGAAATCTTCACCGAAGTATCGAGCTTGTCAGCAAAAGCCTCCGCAATATAATCCAGGCGCTCACGGTGCTTCTGAGGCTGAGGAGCCTTGCGCTCCTTCACCTCCGCAGCGCCGGATGCATGGTTCACCAGCTCCTCAGTTGCGCGAACCGACAGTCCCTCATTCACAATCTTCTGTGCAAGAGTCTCAATCTGAGCCTGGTCCGTCAGAGCCAGCAGGGCGCGCGCGTGACCCGCGGAGAGAATACCCGCCGCAACGCGACGCTGCACCAGAGCCGGCAGCTTCAGCAGACGAATCGTATTCGAAATCTGGGGGCGAGAACGACCAATACGCTTAGCCAACTGCTCCTGAGTAGTGTCGAACTCCTCCATGAGCTGCTGGTATGCCGCCGCCTCTTCAATGGGGTTCAGCTGGCTGCGGTGCAGGTTCTCCAGCAGGGCGTCACGGAGCAGGTCGCCGTCTTCAGTCTCACGAACAATCGCCGGGATGGTGGTCAGTCCAGCCGCCTGGGTTGCACGCCAGCGGCGCTCACCCATGACCAGCTCATACTTTTCGGTGCCGTTTTCGCGCGAGGGACGCACGACGATCGGCTGCAGAACACCAATCTCACGCACCGAGTGGATGAGCTCTTCCATGTCCTGCTCATCAAAGTCGGTTCGGGGCTGCTTGCGGTTCGGGTGGATATCGCGAACGTTCAGCTCGGCAAACTGGGCACCGGGAACCGGAACCAGGCCGCTCTGTTCCTCAGAAGCGGACTGCGGGGTGGAGACATCTTCACCAAAGAAGAAGTCCACCGGGCGGCGAGTCAGGGTGGTGTTGCGCAGTGCCGCACCCATATCCACGCGAGGCTTCTTCTTCGATGTTTCACGTGAAACATCCTGCGAGGAGGCGGGAGATTCGACCTTCTCCTCTACCTTCTCAGCTTCAGCTGACTTTTCCTGAGCGGGTGCAGCTTCAGCAGGCTTAGCCTCTACAGACTCAGCTTTAGTGCTCTTACGCTGCTTCTCCGGCTTAGCCTCGTGAGCCATTTCGAAGAGACCGTCAGTCATCGGCTCTTCAATCGGAGTAGACACATTCTTGGGTGCAGTCTTTACTGCAGCAGTCTTTTCGGATGCCTTCGCCTCAGGATTACCAGAATTCTTCGTACTCTGAGGGATCAGCGCCCCCAGGCCACGACCCAAGCCGCGTCGCTTTTCAGCCATCGTTACTCCTTAGGACTCCCGGACGAGCCCGCTCATTTTTTCTTCTTCATCTAGTGTAAACGAAATAAGCACCCGAAAGCAGGAGTGAAAACTGCACAGCACATAATCCAAATTATTCCCAATAATTAATTCTCTAAGGATGTTTTCTCGTGTTTCACCCAGAAAATACCGCACGCAATGAGCCCTTTTGAATCATCGATAGACAATCCAAAAAGGGCTCATTTCAAAAAATTTAGATTATGCGGATCGGCGCGAGAGCTCCTGTGCTGCCTCACGGTAGGCGCGAGCGCCAGTCGACGAAGAATCGTAGGTGATGACGGTCTGCTGATAGCTGGGAGCTTCAGAGATACGAACCGAACGAGGAATCTTTACACCCAGAGTCTCCTCCGGGAAGTGCTCGCGCACCTCCTCTGCCACCTGGAATGCCAGGTTGGTACGAGCATCGTACATGGTCAGCAGGATTGTACTGATGCGCAACTTGGAGTTCAGGTGCTTCTGAATCATCTGAATATTCTTCAGTAGCTGGCTCAGGCCTTCCAGGGCATAGTACTCGCACTGGATCGGAATCAGAATCTCTTCTGCCGCAACGAAGGCATTGACGGTCAGCAAGCCGAGGCTCGGCGGGCAGTCGATGAAGACATAGTCCAGGCGCTCCATACCCTGCTTCTCGCGCCATTCGGTGTAATCCATCAGGGCATTCTTGAGGCGAGTCTCGCGCGCCACCAGGGAGACCAGTTCAATCTCCGCGCCCGCAAGGTCGATATTGGCGGGGGCACAGAACAGACCGGGCATGTCGGGGCATTCCTGAACAATTTCAGAAAGCGGCTTATCCTCAATCAGAACGTTGTAGACACTGGGAACATCCACGCCGTGCTCAATGCCCAGTGCGGTCGAGGCGTTACCCTGCGGGTCGTTGTCGATTACCAGGACGTTCAGTCCAGCCTCCGCGAGCGCGGCTGCGAGGTTCACGGCGGTGCTGGTTTTACCCACGCCACCTTTCTGGTTCGACACGGTGAAGACACGCGTATGCACAGGCTTGGGGAGCAAATCTGCAGCAGATTTCTGAGCTTGAGGAGTCATCGGGTGCCTTCCATATTCCGGGTGGTGTGTCTACGGTGATGCTTCGTCTGATGCCTCGCGTGTGGCAATACTCTGCGGTATTTGTGCGCGAGGCGGGTCTACTCCCCTACTCCCCTGCCACTACTCATTCCCGACATGTTTCACGTGAAACATACTCCGCGAGGTGATGAAGTCTGCAATGTTTCACGTGAAACATTGGTGCTACCCGAATGGTTCTGAAGGGCTCAGTGCCCTACTGTACCATCAGGCTTTGATGTAGAAGAGTCTAAGGTTTCAATCCTTCCTTAAGGGTACCCGGCATCAGGTCAATACTCCACGCGAGAGGTCATTCTATGTACTCTACGGATGCAATTGCCGCGCACGCCCGGCAAGCCAGCGCATAAAAAATGGGCGGTACCGCGTAAGCCAGCCTATTCACTGGCTCATTGCGGTACCGCCCATTCAGGGTGAAACCTTTAGAGGCGAACTCGAACCACCGTCGTCGGCTCTTCAAGCAGGTCGCCGCCGGCGGTGAGAATCTCAGTCTCGCGTGCACCGTAACGGTTCAGCTTCTTCTTCGCCTTAGTAATCTCCTCCGCGGCGCTACGACCTTTCAGAGCCAGCAGCTCACCGGTGCCGCGCAGAATCGGCAGAGTAATGTCCAGCAGGCCCACCAGAGCGGACACAGCACGCGCAGTCACCACATCAGCCTCAACAGCACCCACAGCCTGCTCAGCACGCGAACGAAGCACGGTCACGTTCTCCAGGCCCAGATCCTCGACAACCTCATTCAGCCAGATGACACGGCGTTCCAGAGGCTCAATCAGAGTCAGCTTCAAATCCGGGCGAGCAATCGCCAAGCATAGACCGGGCAGGCCAGCACCAGAGCCAACATCAGCCACCGAAGCATTCGGAGCAATATACTCCTGCACCACAGCACAGTTCAGCACGTGGCGAGCCCACAGGCGCGGCACCTCACGCGGACCAATCAGGCCACGCTCAATGCCGGTCGTCGCCAGGTGCTGCACGTAGCGCTCCGCCAGGGGCAGACGCTCACCGAACACAGCCTCCGCGGCGGCGCGCTCACTCTCGCTGAGAGTAACCATCGAAGTCTCCATACTAGGCTCCTACCTCGGGAAGAGAAATCACCACGTGACGGCGAGGACCCTCGCCCTCCGACTCGCTGTATAGGCCAGCGGCGGCCACCACATCGTGCACAACCTTACGCTCATACGGGCTCAGCGGCTTCAGGTGCTCATCACGACCGGTAGCACGCACCTTCTCAATCGCATCAGCGGCAATCTTCTCCAGTTGCTCACGACGCTCTGCACGGTAGCCGGCAACATCCAGAATCAGGCGGGAACGGGTACCATTACCAGCCAGGACGGAGAGGCGCACCAGCTCCTGCAGAGCCTCCAGCACCTCACCGTGGCGGCCAACTAGGTGGCGCAGTTCCTCATTGTCATCGTCGTCATTGAAGACCGAAAGATAGATGCGGTTATTGCGCACCTCAATATCGATATCGCCGTCCATATCGACAATATCGAGAAGCTCCTCGAGGTAATCAGCGGCGATATCGCCTTCTTCCTCGATGTCCTCAAAATTGTCTTCTTCGCCCTCAACGGGCTCCTCTACCAGCTGCTCCTCAACGAGCTGCTCGTCCTCATATTCCATAGCTTCAGTCACAATAATCCTCAGGGTGTTCGGAGGGGTGTCCTAGGGGTAAAAAGTATCTCATACACGGCGCCGGGCCCGCGCCACACGTGGCGAGAACCCGGCCCGAATCACGGAAGAAAACTACTTCTTTCCGTTCTGCTTATTGCGTTGCTGCTTCTGGCGCTTCTTACCGACCGGCTGCTGACGCTGACCAGCTGCGGCACGCTCACGAGCCTCCTGCAGCTCCTTCTCGTGCTGCTCACGGGTCTTACCAATCGGGGGCAGACCCTTCGCTGCACGGCGAGCGTTCAGCTCACGCTCCGCCTGAGAACCGGGGGTCGGGTTATTGCGGATAACCCACCACTGCTGGCCCAGCGACCAGAGGTTCGACACGGTCCAGTAGTACATAACACCCAGCGGGAAGTTAATACCGGAAACAGCGAAGATGATCGGGAAGATGTACATGATCATCTGCTGCTGACGGAACATCGGAGAGTTCAGAGCTGCCTCCGACATGTTCTTCACACTCAGCTGCTTCTGAATGTAGAACTGGGTCGCACTCATCAGAACAATCATGATGACCGCCTGAACAACGGTCGCGGTAGTGTCACCGGCACCCGGGTGCATCATGGTCGCGAACAGCTGCGCACCGAAAATCTGGGAGTCATTGAACTGGTGCACCAGTTCAGCCGGCAACATGAGCACGCCCTGGTTGCTCTGCGCCGCGGTGGGAACGCCCATCAGCACCTGGTACAGACCGAAGAAGATCGGCATCTGAGCCAGAATCGGCAGGCAGGACGCGAAGGGGTTCGTACCGTGCTTACGGTACATTTCCATCTGCTCCTGAGCCATCGCCTGGCGGGAGAGCTGGTCCTTCTTACCCTTGTACTTCTCCTGCAGCTTCGCCATATCGCCCTGCATCGCGGTCATACCGCGCATAGCCTTAATCTGCTTGACGAACAGCGGAATGGTCAGGGTACGCATCACCAGGGTCAGGAAGATAATGCACAGAACCCAAGTCAGGCCGGACGCCGGGTCCATACCCAGCGAAGTGAAAAGAGTGTGGAACAGCCACAGGACCACGGAGACGATCCATTTAAACGGCCAAAGAATCAAATCAAAAATATTCACGCGGGAATACTCCTTAAGGACTCGGCTAAGTCATTGTGTGGGAGGCGCCGCCTACTCAGGGCGGGCGTCACCACCGGTGTGAGGGGTGTAAAGATGGGGGTGGTTGAGCAGAATAATTTTCGGTTCTGCTCCGGGAGCGAAAGTACGCTTCCCCTCCGGGACTGGGTCGATACCTCCGGTCGCCCAGGGAACACACCGCAGAATACGGCGCACCGTCAAGGAAAGCCCGCCCATCGCACCGTGGGTGGTCAGCGCCTCCAGGGCGTAGGCTGAGCAGGTCGGGTAGTAGCGGCACACATCCCCGTAGAGGGGGGAGACGACCTTGCGGTAGGCCTTCATGCACGCGATCAGCAGGTTCTGCGGTAGAACGTAGAGAGCCTGCAGGAAAGTTTCCGACCGCACGAATTCGTTAGGCGCTAGTGCCAGCAGTTCGTCGGGGCCCAGAGTCTCGGCAGAAGCGCTATAGGTGCCACTGTGATGCGCGTGGAAGCGTTCTTCACAGCGGTCACGCTGAGAACGACTCACGGCTTCTCCTTGCTCTGAGGCAGGTCGAGCTTAGCGAAAGCAGCCTCGAGTGCCGATTCGTAGTCGCGGCGCAACTGATCCCAGCTGGCGCTCGCGGAGGCGGGAAGCGCTCGCACAGCAATGGCGTAGCCTTCCGGATGCGCGGCGCAGGTGAGCGCGGCAAGTTCACGCAACCGGCGCTTAACCAGGTTGCGTGTGACTGCGTTGCCCACCGCCTTCGACACAATGAAACCTACCTGGGTTGTTTTTCCAGGATTTTTCGCCGTAGATACAACGATGTTCCGACGTCCTGTACGGATGCCGGAACGGAAGGCGTGGGAGAATTCTGCGCTGGTGCGCATACGGTGCCGTTGAGGCAGCACGTGTTCCCCTTTACGTAGTGTGGGAGATTCGGCTCGCGTAGAAAGCTGACCTCCGCGTGTATTTCACGCTTAATGATAGTTCGCCCGCCGATGCGTGTGCATCGGCGGGG